>CAYUGX010000027.1:0-24868 GCA_964444375.1 uncultured Porphyromonadaceae bacterium
CCACATCAACCTCCGCAGGCGACGACGGCGATATCCTCCTTTAAGTTTTTTTTACTTTCTTTCTTTCGTTTTATTCCTATCTTTCGTATGGAATAAATTATCCACTGTATGCGATCATTCCCAGTTTTCAGACAATTGGATGCAAAAGATTGTGGCCCAGCTTGTCTGCGCATGATCGCGAAATACCATGGCAAAAATTATTCTATCCAAACACTCCGAGAGCGATCCCATATATCCCGCCAGGGTGTAAGTCTAATTGGGATCAGTCATGCAGCAGAATCCATAGGTTATAAGACAGTTGGTGTTCGACTTTCATGGGACCAGCTATTGTCTGAGGTCAACTTACCCTGTATTGCACATTGGGAACAGAAGCATTTTATTGTGATCTACAAGGTCACTAAATCAAAAGTCTATGTTGCTGATCCTGCAGTTGGCCAGGTGGTGTATTCAAAGGCAGATTTTTTAAAGGGGTGGTACAGTACACAAAGAGATGGACAGGAAGAAGGATTGTGTTTATTGCTGGATCCAAGTCCTGGATTTTATGATCTAGAAGGCGAAGAAAAGGACCGCAGCAGTTTCGGTTTCTTATTCAAGTATCTCCGTCCCCATCGCAAACTACTGGTTCAATTGATGGTGGGTATGGGGGTTGGATCATTGCTGTTATTAATATTACCTTTTCTCACACAGGCCATTGTTGATATTGGAATCGGCAACCGGGATATCCGATTTGTGTACCTCGTTATCATGGCTCAATTGGTTCTACTATTTGCAAAAACAGGAATTGAATTCATTAGAAGTTGGCTACTTCTTCATATTTCTACACGAGTGAATGTAACTCTCATATCAGATTTTCTGATAAAAATGCTGCGATTACCGGTCAGTTTTTTTGAAACCCGCCTTACAGGGGATATTTTGCAACGAATAGGTGATCATACCCGTATTGAAAGTTTCCTGACTGGTTCAACTCTTGGAATCCTTTTCAGCTTTTTCAATCTCATAATTTTCAGTGTTGTTCTGGCGATCTATAACCTGGGCATTTTAGCGGTTTTCTTACTTGGTAGCGTCTTATACTTCCTCTGGATCCTCGTTTTCTTGAAACGTCGCAGACAACTCGACCACAAACGATTTAAACAGCTGTCAAAAAATCAAAGCAGCATAATACAGCTGGTGTCTGGGATTCATGAAATTAAACTGAACAACAGTGAAAAACTGAAGCGATGGGATTGGGAAAGGATTCAAGCCCGGTTGTTCAGGGTGAAAGTAAAAAGCCTGGGCCTCACACAATATCAAAAATTGGGTTCGGTATTGATAAACGATACCAAGAACATATTTATATCCTTTATTGCCGCTAAAGCCGTTATTGATATGGATATGACCTTGGGCGTTATGTTTGCTGTTCAATATATTATTGGTATGATGAATGCACCTGTTGAGCAACTGATTCAGTTCATTCATTCTGCCCAGGATGCTAAAATATCACTGGAAAGACTGGCAGAGGTTCACCAGCATGAGGCGGAGCAAGATGTTAGCCAAATCAAAATATCCACACTTCCACAAGATCATAGTTATTATATAGATGATTTATGTTTCCAATATGAAGGTCCACAATCAAAAAAGGTGCTGGATGGGGTATCAGTAAACATTCCTGCGGGGAAGGTAACAGCTATTGTTGGTGTCAGTGGAAGTGGCAAAACTACGCTGGTAAAATTGATGTTGGGTCTGTATAAACCGATTGAAGGAGAAATCAGACTTGGAGATAGCCCGGTTCAGGTCTTGGATCAGGATGTATACCGCGGGCATTGCGGTGTCGTTCTGCAAGACGGATATATCTTTTCAGATAGTTTGGCTCGTAACATTGTACTGGGTGATGAGGATATTGATGTGAACCGCCTGGCCGAGGCAGCTCGCATTGCTAACATTGGAGAATTCGTACAAAAACTCCCACTGGGATTCAATACACGAATTGGAGCCGAGGGCCAGGGTTTAAGTCAAGGTCAAAAACAACGAATTCTAATCGCCAGGGCCATTTATAAAGATCCAGACTTTTTATTTTTTGATGAAGCTACAAATGCATTGGATGCAAATAATGAGAAATGCATTATGGAAAACTTGCATCAGTACTATTCTGGAAAAACAGTGATCGTAGTGGCTCACCGGTTGAGTACGGTAAAATCAGCTGATCAAATTATCGTGATGGATGAAGGAAAGATTGTTGAACAGGGTACGCACGAAACCCTTTCTGAGCAGCAAGGAAAATACTTTGAATTAGTAAGAAATCAACTTGAATTCGGATCATGAAATGACCAATAAATGGGATGAACATATCGAACTTCGAAGCGATGAGGTGAACGAGATTATTGGTAAAACACCCGGTTGGTTAGTGAGATGGGGCACCTTTTCTTTTGCAATGGTATTACTCATATTGCTTCTCGGAAGTTTTTGGTTTAAGTATCCCGACAGAATCATCTCTCAAATTACCTTGAGTAGTGTGCAGCCTCCTATTGAATTGGTCGCTCGAACCGACGGTAAAATTGATCATTGGTTAGCAAATGACAAGCAATTTGTTGAGGCGGGTCAAATACTGGCGGTAATTGAAAGTGCAGCAGATTACAGGGCAGTCATGAAATTGCGAGAACAGCTGGATGAAGTACATACCTGGATTGGTAATCGAGACTCGAGCTTGATTCGATCGTTCGTTGAAAATGACTATCAGGGAATAGGAAGTCTCAAGAACAATATGGCCTCCTTGCTAACACACTTGTCGGCCTATCTTGATCACCTTGAGTTTAAGAAGTATCAAGTTAGAATTCAGGCAATTAATAATGAGATTTTCGATGCTAATCTACATTACCAGCGCTTGTTCAACCAAAAAAGCATTAAGCAAGATGAATTAGACCTGGCCGAAAAGAGTTTCGGCCGTCAATCAAAGTTGTACGAGTCTGGAAGTATTTCGGCTGTTCAATACGAAGCTGAAAAACAAAAGCTTACAGCGGCACGTTATGAATTTGGCGAAACACGCACTGCATTGTCTGCCCAACAGGCTCAAATTACAAAATTGAAGAATCAGCTCAAGAACGAAGAAGTACTCGAAATGGAAGAATTCGGAAAGCTGGTGGCGGCAGTTGACGAGCAGCTGACAATTCTGCATGGGGCAATACGGGAATGGTCACTGGCCTATTTATTTGAATCTCCGATCAATGGCCAGGTTAGTTTCACTCGCTTTTGGAGCACCAATCAAATGGTGACAGCAGGTGATTTAGTAATGACCGTTATTGCCGATACTCTTGATCAACAAATTGGTAAGTTGCAGCTTCCGATTGCAGGTGCTGGTAAAGTGGAGGCAGGTCAAATAGTGCTTGTCAAATTCGACCAGTATCCGCATATGGAATTCGGTCTGGTTGAAGGTCAGGTAGAATCAGTTTCTCTAGTCGCAGAGAAGGACTACTATACCGTTGAAGTTTCTTTTCCAGAAGGCTTAAGAACGTCATACGATCAAACCTTAGTCAAGCGTGAGGGCATGCGGGGCCAGGCTGAAATTATTACTCAAAATATGAGCTTTCTTGTCCGGGTACTTAATCCAGTCAAATCATTGCTTTCAAGGAATAAGGCTTTGAACTAGAAGCTTTTAGGTCCTATGAATAATCCATCCTCCACTGATTCATCCAACCTGATCCGGTCAATAATAATTTTAGTGGCCATTTGACCATTGTAATTCTCAACCAAGAAGGGTAAAGTTAGTCCTTGGATATTACGGTAATCAGAGAAGATAGAATGGGCTTCAATAGGAAATCCGTCTATTAAATAACGAATTTCAGTTCTTTTAATCAGAAAGTTTTTTTTGTCGATGAAGAATTTCATGCGGTCGCCGTGTGGCTTTTTCAGCAAAATGATGTGACAAGGACCATGCAAAATGGCATCTTCTCCACCGTAGCTCAGTGTATAATTCAGTTTCGCAGCCTCAAAGAGAATACCATCAAAAAATGCACTCTCGACCAGTTGATTCAATTCCATTCCACTAATCTCAACAGTATCTTCAAATACGTATGGATTTAACATCCAGCCGGTTTTTCCATCAAAAGCCTGGGTAATTCGTCCATCCGGTAAATGCACATCCATTCTGTACTTATTCGGTCGTTTCTGTATAATACTAACCTCCATTCTGGTACCCAATTGATCGATGAAGCCAAATGAAATAAGTGACTTTACCTTGTCTCGTTTTTCTTTACCAATGGCTTTGGCATGTTTCTTCAGAATCGTATCCAGCAATTTTTCCTGGGTCTGTACACTGGGTGCATAAACAAGCAGTAGCATGGCAACAATGGCCTGCTTTAAATAGTTTGACATCTTGCTATTTACCATGTAGTCAATTCTGGATAAGCTGTTGCAAATTCTCGAGCAGATCAGGCAAATCATGAAGAGGAATCATATTTGATCCATCCGACAAGGCCATAGTTGGTTCGGGATGTGTTTCGAGGAATAAACCATCAATTCCGACTGCAACCGCAGCTCGGGCCAAAGGTTTGACCAATTCAGGCAATCCTCCTGAAACACCGGCAGTCTGGTTCGGTTGTTGCAGGCTGTGTGTTGCATCAAAAACAACTGGAAATCCGGTTTTTCGCATCGTGACGAGAGATCTGAAATCAACAACCAGATCCTGGTATCCAAAAAAAGTGCCGCGTTCAGTAAGCCAGACATCTTGTTGACCAAGGGCAGCTACTTTCTCAGCAGCAAATGCCATCTGGTCAGGACTTAAGAACTGGCCTTTTTTAATGTTAACAACCTTTCCACTTCTACCCGCTGCCTCCAACAAGGCTGACTGCCGACACAAAAAAGCGGGAATCTGTAAAATATCAACGTGTTCGGCAACGAACCCAACTTCATTTGTCTCGTGGATATCGGTTAGAACCGGTACATTGAAGGCAGCCCTTACTCGTTTTAATACCTTTAGTGCTTTCTGGTCTCCAATTCCGCGAAATGATTCATTTCGACTGCGATTTGCCTTTCGATAGGAGGCTTTGAAAATTAAGGGTATTTGTAGTGTATCGCAGGTATTGACTAGTTTTTCAGCCACTTCCATACAAAGCTTCTCAGATTCAACCACACACGGACCTGCAATGAGAAAAAATTGCTGTGCTTGGTAGTGGGGTAGCTTTTGATGAAATTTCATTGCTGTTGGCATACTTAATAGGGGTATTTATCTTTCCAAAACGATTTCATCATACGTTTAATATCCGCTTCTTTACTATTTTCACCGGGTTCCCAGATGGATGTGCCTTTGAGTTCATCCGGCAGGTAGTTTTCTTCTATGAAATGATTCGGATAGTCATGTGGATATTGATACCCTTTTCCGTAATCAAGTTTCTTCATCAATTGGGTTGGGGCATTTCTCAGATGCAAAGGAACCGGTAAATCGCCTGTTTTTTGTACAATCTCCTGGGCCTTTTTAATGGCCAGATATGTTGAATTGCTTTTCTGGCTGGTGGCCAGGTAGACAACCACTTGTGACAGGATGATCCGGCCCTCAGGCCAGCCAATTTTGTGCAGAGCATCGAAACAGGTATTGGCCAGAAGAAGTGCATTTGGGTTGGCCAATCCGATGTCTTCTGATGCAAATATGACCATACGGCGGGCGATAAACTTTGGATCCTCTCCGCCTTCTATCATCCGGGCTAACCAATACAACGCTGCCTGGGGATCTGAACCACGCATCGACTTGATAAAAGCGGATATAATGTCGTAGTGCATCTCCCCATTCTTATCGTATTGAGCCATATTTTCCTGAACCCGCTTTTGTACTTTTTCATTTGTAATGGTGATCGGCTCAGTTGAGGCATCAGACGATTCGCTCTGAATCACCAAATCCAATACATTATACAACTTGCGGGCATCTCCACCGGCGAATTGGAGGAGGGCTTCAGTTTCATCGATGTGTATTTGACGGGTTTTTAATTCAAAGTCGGTATCCAGGGCACTCCTGGCCAATGAAAGGAGGCTTTCTGGGTCGAGCGGTTTGAGGATATAGACCTGACATCGACTTAATAGTGGAGAGATTACCTCAAATGAAGGGTTTTCGGTTGTGGCGCCAATCAGGGTGATAGTGCCGCTTTCTACAGCACCCAACAATGAATCTTGCTGTGATTTGCTGAAGCGGTGTATCTCATCAATAAACAGAATCGGGTTGGGTGAATCAAAAAACTGATTTTTCCTTGCTTTTTGAATCACTTCACGCACCTCTTTGACACCTGAAGAAACGGCACTCAGGGTGTAGAAGGGGCGATCATTTTGGTTAGCAATGATTCTGGCTAAAGTTGTCTTGCCAACACCTGGTGGACCCCACAAAATAAATGATGGAACCTGGCCTGATTCTATCACCTGCCTGAGGATGGCTCCTTGACCCACCAAATGTTCCTGACCCACATAATCATCCAATGATCTGGGCCTCAAACGTTCGGCTAAGGGTATTCGGGATGTCATCAGTAAATATTTTTCTAAAAATACACAAATCGTAAAGAAGACCTTATCTTTACGCGATTTATAAATCAGTGCGCATGTACGCCAGAATCTTGAGTATTGCTCTTCTATTGCTCTTGCAATTCCCTCTCTTTGGTCAGAATAAGTATATTCCACCTGATCCCTATGGAATTACCACGAATAAGCAACATTTTTCTAAATACCTGATTGTATCACCTGCCTACCTGGGGCCAAATGCGTTGCCAGTGCCCAGAGTCTTTGACGGTTCTGTGACTAGAAAACTGCGGTTCGGTATGGAATATGAATATTACTATGCTGATGGCGAGCAAACACACGATGTGTATACAGGTATTCAAATACCCATTGCTGGTGGTAAAGTCAGCCTCGATTTTAGCTATGTGCCTTATGAGTTTTATTCTGTCGATTCATTAATCAGTCGACAACGTCGGTCATTGACTGGCGATTATCAAGAAGGATCGTCTTTTGGAGATGTGTATTTTGGCACCCATGTCCAATTAGTGCGCAATCACCGTTGGATACCTGATATTGCTTTCGGAATGAATTGTCGAACTGCATCCGGAACTGGATTAGAGGATGCAAGACACACTGATACACCCGGCTATTATCTGGATTTAAGTCTGGGAAAGACCCATTACTTTGGCGAGTCATCAACCGGATTACGCTGGCACGCCTTGGTTGGTTTCTATGTTTGGCAAACCTATCTTGATAACTATCCACAGAATGATGCCTTACTCTATGGAGCAGGTATTCAATTTGTATCACGAGATGTGTTCATCAAACAGTCTGTACGTGGATACTCAGGTTATATGTATAACGGTGATCACCCAGTGGTTTACCGGGCTGAACTGGGTATACGTCAGGGATTGGCCGCATTGGTTCTCGGTTTTGAAAAAGGGATTATCGACTATCCCTTTGATTCTATTAAATTAGGGATCAGACTTAATGGCATCAACGAGAGGGAATGACCTGGTTTGAAAGGCATAAAACGACACTTGGAATAGGCCTGGTGATCGCACTCAGCCTGATCATGCATGCCGGTATTTTTAAAAAAGATTTGCTTGGATTGCATGTTTGGCGTCAGACCCAAACACAGAATACTACCCTTAGCTTTGCCGAAGAAGACATAAATATCCTTAATCCCCGAAAGAATGAACGGGGAGCCGGAGACGGTATATTCAGGATGGAATTCCCCCTTTCTCAATGGATTATTGCACTTCCTGTTCGTGTTCTTGGTCACGATGTATTCATCAGCAGACTATTTAATTATTTTTTCGGTTTACTGTCTCTACTCGCTTTGATTTGCCTGTTTAAATGGTACCGTTTGCCTGCTGGTGTGAAAATAGCAGGCGCAGTACTCTTTCTATTCACACCAGTGATTTACTATTATATGGTGAATCCCCTGCCGGATAATTTAGCACTATGTTTGGCTACCTGGGGAGTTTATTTTGGAGTTCGCTTTAATTCAAGCAAACAGACAATAGATGCCTTTGTTTCTGCACTGTTTATAACGGTGGCCACGCTGGTTAAACTTCCGTTCGTTTTTTATTTTATTCTACCTGGAATTCTGGTCTTAAAACACAAGCCTAAAATTATTTATCTCTTGATTATTACAGCAGTACCCGCATTTTTGTGGTATTGGTGGGTAATTCCTGACTGGGAAGGAAATGGTATTGTTTCAGGTATTCTCAATATGACCCATGAACAAAAGGCTGACTACTGGGGCTATACGCTGTATCACCTCAGGAGTACATTACCAGAGTTATTGCTGGGTTACCCTGCCTTACTATTTTTTGGTACCGGACTGATTCAGCTTGTAAAATACCACAAGAAGTCTTGGCACCTGAAACTGGCTTTTTTACTGGTGATAACCACTTTAGCGCTATTGATGTTGTTTGAGATGAACATGATTGAAAAAGTGCATGATTATTATTTCCTACCCTTTGTGCCTTTGCTGGTATTGATTAGCGTAGTGGGTGCAAAGAAATGGCTTGACTCTGGTCGCTTTGTTCGGGTACGGCAGTTAGTTGCAATTTTGTGCTTGATGGGATTAATTTTATCTACTGGATTCAGGATCCAAGCCCGGTGGGAACGGCCAGGTTTCAATACCGATCTATTAACTCATAAGCAAGAATTAAGGCAAATAGTACCTGATGATGCACTGGTGCTGGTAGGTAATGATCCCTCTCACCACATATTCTTGTACTACATTCATAAAAAGGGTTGGGCGTTCGAGAATAATTGGACTAACGAGCATAAAATTATGGAAATGATGCAGCAGGGATGTGCCTATTTGTATTGTGATTCAAGGCACGTTGATCAAAATCCACGAATAATTGAACTGTTTGGTACGAAACTTGCATCATTTGGAACAATAAACGTTTATAAACTCAGGGATCCCAATGGTTTGTTGGGGGATGACCCGATAAAATAGTGATTATGAAAAAACGATTGACCATAGCAATGCTACTTCTGGTAAGCACCGGAGTATTGGCGCAAGGTCCTATCAGCTTTGGACCAAAAATTGGTTTCAATACCTCAAATCTGACCACTGATTACATGCATTACGTCAATGAAATCAAAAGTGGTTTTCAGGGTGGATTGTTCTTCAGTATTTATATGGATAAACTGTATGTACAACCTGAGGCATATTTTTCAATAAAGCGTGGACTCCTGGATACTTCTATTGGTGATCCCGGCAATCCTACGGGTTCACTTAATGTGAGTCAGGCCATCAGTCTAACTACGATTGATATTCCTATGTTGTTGGGTTACAAGATACTTGACATGAAGTTGGCCAGGATGCGTATCTGGGCAGGTCCGGTTGCCTCCTATGTGCTCAATAAAAGTTATCAGCTGAGTTTGGATGGAATTGAGAATTCTGAACTGATCAGTCGAGATGATTTTAAAGATGCAACATGGGGATTCCAGGTTGGTGCAGGGCTCGACCTTTTATTTTTGACATTCGACGCTGGTTATGAATTTGGTCTTGAAGAGTTTTTGTCCGTTCCGAGCCTCGACGATTTTGGCCTGACCAACAATATGTTCTATTGCTCTATTGGGTGGAGGCTATTCTAACAATTTGATTACTTTTCTTCAATCCATACCTTCATCTGGTCAGCTCCACGGTTATTCCAGCTGAAATAGGGAATTGCGTTTAGCCGAATCGATTTACCGGTTTTTGTTTCTCCATCCAGACTGATTCCGGGTATATCAGGTATTCCTGTGCTAAAACTCTCAGAATTTGGTGTTATATCCGGATTGATTCTGATATCATTGAGCGGAACTTCCTGGTCTTGTGCTTCAAAACAATACACCAATGGGCCTCTACTCACTGCCAGTTTGTTGGTATTCTCATGTACGCGAGAATCAGCTCGAATATATTGAACGGGCATAGGTAACATTAGAATTACGGTATTACCATCAGCCCATTTTTGGGATAGTGCAAGGTGATAGCTCCCGGGATCACAGGCATTGGGTTTTCCATTTACCCAAAACTGGATGTCTTCACTGATGGGATTGATTGTATGGTATAAAGAACCTGGAAGCAAACTTCCACTTGTCCACTGAGGGATGCGAACCATCAGCGTAAAATCCAGTTTTTTCTCTGTGTGAATGAGAATATCAACTTTACCATCAAAGGGATAGTCAGTCTTTTGTTCAATTACAACCTGCTGTCCATCTATGATGAACTGCGCTTCTGATTCACTGAAAATATTGATCCAAATGGTGTCATTTGAGTGGGCATAGATATAGGAGGGAACTTCAGCAATAAACCGAGTCAGATTACCTGGGCAACAGGCTACTCCAAACCATGGACTCCTGGAGAGTCTTCCATCAGATTCGAGCGGATTTGGATAGAAGAAGTTCTTTCCATCCAGAGCAAGCCCGCTTAACAAACCATTAAACAGACTATTGGTTAAGGCATCATAGTACTCGCTTTTACCATCCAACCTGAACAATCGACTATTCCAAAACACATGACCAATTGCTGCACAGGTTTCGTTGTAGGCGCTTGCATTCGGCAGTTCATACGGCTGGCCGAATGATTCTCCTCTGTGTTGGGCACCAATTCCTCCTGTAATGTATGTCTTTTGATTAATAACATTATTCCAAAGTAGTTTTGATGCTTTAATGTAGGCAGAATCACCCGTATATTGACCCACATCCACCATTCCAGAGTACATGTAGGTTGCCCTGACCGCATGCCCTACAGCCTCTTTTTGTTGCAATACCGGTTGATGGTACTGTAAATAATCTCTGTCATTGTACACAGCAAATAGGGTACCCGGTGCGTGTTTAATGTGGTCCACTTCTTTGCCCCGAACATCCAGAAAAAACTGAGCCTGGGCAAGATATTTATGGTCACCAGTTATCTGGTACAGCTTTATCAGACCAATCTCAATCCCCTGGTGACCTGGTGCAATTTCTCTTTTACCATATTGAAATTCGTTGCACACAAGATCAGCGTTCTTAATTGCTACATTTATCAAGATTGAATCACCAGTGGCTTTAAAATGAGCTACCGCAGCTTCATACAAATGACCCGCATTATACAACTCGTGACTAACCCAAACATCGATCCAACGATCGCGGCCGGCGCCCGGGGTGGAGAATTCGGATCAATGGTTCTTGCTGTATACAAGTATCCATCCTCTTCCTGGGCTTGTTGAATCAAATAGGCCAGGCTGTCAACATAAGCCCTTAAGGCTAGATTCTCCACCTGCATGAGTTTATAACAGGCTCCTTCAAGAATCTTAAAGACATCTGTATCATTGTATCTCTTACCAATGTGAATCCCTTTCATTAAACCAGCTGCCTTGGCAAAATTGTCGATTCGCCCAGTTGACTCACATTGATCAAATGCATAGGGAATTGTTGTTGTAAATACAGTATCCTGATATTGTTTTAGCAGACCACCGGTCAATTTCACGTGGTTCAATTCGATCAGTTGAATTGGATACCCGACTCTATTTGAAACCTCACTGCATCCTACCACAATGAGAATTAGTAAGCCTATACAGAGATAACGCATGATCATATGGTTTAAAAATGAAAAATACAGATTATTTGTTTGTAATGAATAGTATTTTTTATCGTCTTCAAGTAAACTGACCTGGTATGTTAATTAATTACATTAAAATCGCCTGTCGAAATCTTTTTCGACAAAAAGGGTATTCAGCTATCAATATTCTTGGACTGACTCTTGGTTTGGCCACTGCACTGTTTATTTTCCTATGGGTTTATGATGAAGTCTCATTTGATCGCTTTCATTCTAATCTTGACCAAATCTATCGCGTTGAGCAAGATCAGGTGTATAACAATCAAATCTTTCATGTTACAGTCACTCCTTATCCTTCGGGTGAGGGCTGGAAGCAAGAGATTCCCGAAATAGAAGATGCAGTACGCATAGCATACTGCGGTACCTTGCTGTGTCAGGTAGATGAAAAACGTTTCTATGAAAATGGATTAATAGCAGCAGATTCTACGCTATTTAAAACCTTCTCTTTTAAGTTGTTACAGGGTAATCCCAACCTGGCGCTTATCGAGCCCAACTCAATCGTAATATCAGCTGAAATCGCACAGAAATATTTTGGCGACGATGATCCAATGGGTAAAACCATTGTTGTTGATAATCGAGAGAACTTCATGGTAGCTGGCATCATGGAAGACATTCCAGAGATCTCAAGCCTTCAGTTTAATATGATTATACCATTTGACTTTACGAAAACGGTGGGTATGTACAATGAGAGTTGGTCTAGCAATTCAATTCAAACTTTCGTTCGTCTCAATGCAATGGCTGATCCTCAACCGGTTGATGCTAAATTGACACAGACTGTAATTGATCATTTGGATTTTTCGACCCGGGGGGATTCACCAGACGAATACCGGACAAAATTCATGTTGGCTCCTCTTAAGCGATTACACCTTCATTCGTATTTCGGATTTAACCACACTGAAGTGGCTTTCAGATCGGTGGTTGTGATGTCTCTGATTGGCATATTTATCCTGATCATAGCCGCTATCAATTACATGAACCTGGCAACCGCCCGATCGGCCAAGAGAGCCCGGGAAATAGGTTTGCGTAAAGTAGGCGGAGCTGCCCGAGGTCAGATTGTGAGGCAGTTCTTTGCCGAATCGATCATTACCTCACTAATTGCCATGGTATTGGCTTGTATACTGGTTGCTCTCTTACTTGATCCATTCAGGACCATTTCGACAAAAGATATTTTTTTCGACACCTTACTAACTGCTCCATTTGTGCTGGGCTTGGTGGGGATGACACTATTTACCGGTCTGATTGCAGGGATTTATCCAGCATTATTCCTTTCAGGATTTAAACCCACCAAAGTATTGTACGGTAGTGCCCTTGACCGTGGCGGTCGTGGGGTGCTTCGTCGAATTCTTGTGGTTGTGCAATTCAGTTTATCACTTTTACTAGTCATTGGTACTACAATCGTCTATTTACAGAACAATCATGTGAACAACCTGGATAAAGGATTTACTTCGTCTGATGTTTGTTACGTTCGTCTTCAAGGAGACATGAATTCTTCGTATTATCGCATCAGAGAGTCGCTTTCAACCTTACCAGAGGTTGAATATGTATCGGGTAGTACCCATCGACCAGGTATGATTGGAAGTAATTCGGGAGGTATCAACTGGGATGGCCGTCCCGAGGATGTGACACCATTGGTGAGTCAGGATGTCGTGGATTTCGATTTTGTCGAGTTAATGAATGTTCCTGTCGTTGCCGGTAGAGCATTTTCAAGAGATTACCCTTCTGATTTGGCCACTGATTCGACAGGTGCATTTATGATCAATGAAACCATGGCCCGTATCATAGGTCAGGAAGATGTTGTTGGCATGAATCTTTCATTTATGGGTATTGACCAGCCGATTGTGGGCGTTTTAAAAGACTTTCATTTTACTTCGGCACGTGCTGAGATACCGCCATTGGCCATCATCATCGGACCTTCCACATTTCTTCAATTCTTGTCGATCAAAATCATGCCAGGTGATCGCGAAAGCATAATGGCGAAGATAGAACAACAATGGAATGAAGTGATGCCTGATTATCCTATGGAATACCGCTTTTTGGATGATGACTATGAGCGAGCTCATCGATCGAGGATGCGTATCGGTCAACTTTTACTGGTTTTTACCATAGTGGCCTTGGTTATAGCCAGCTTAGGATTGCTGGGCTTATCTGCCTTTCTTGCTGAACGAAAAACCCGTGAGATTGGAATTCGCAAAACGCTGGGATCTACCAACGTGGAGATAGTAAACTTATTGATAAAGCAATTCATTTGGCTGATTCTGGCTTCCATTGTGATTGCAATTCCAATTGCCTTTTATGTCATGAGTGGCTTTTTAAATGATTATGCCTACCGCCTTGAAATGAGATGGTTCTTGTTTGCCATTCCTGCTGCATTGTTATTGATCCTGGCTATTGGTACCGTCTGTATTCAGGCAATTAGGGCCTCGCATACGCATCCGGCTGTTTGTTTGCGTTATGAATAGTACCTCCTACTGAAAGTCTTTAGCTGTGATCTTTTTGCTTCGACCAGATTTGAGGTGGACGTTGATTATCCTTTCGCCGTATCGGATCTGATAATCTCCATCATAGTCGGCCTCGAATCTCGCTTCAGTCAGTTTCCCATCTATCCAGGCCTGATCCACAGTAAGCGCTCCCCGAGCACGCAATCCGTTTATTTGGCCTGATTGCCAGGCATCCGGCAGGGCCGGAAGTAAATGAATCTCACCATTTTGACTTTGAAGTAGCATCTCAGCAACCCCGGCAGTTCCACCAAAATTGCCATCAATCTGGAATGGGGGATGGGCATCCCATAAATTGGGATATGTACCACCACCACTGTATTTCGTCTCGCCAGAGGGGTCAACATAATTCAGATGAGAGCGGAGCATGGTATAGGCATGATTTCCATCGAGTAGCCGGGCCCATAGATTAATTTTCCAGGCTTTTGACCATCCTGTACCACCATCGCCCCTCAAAACCATTGATTTTGTGCAGGCTTCAGCCAGTGCTGGGGTATAAATCGGAGAAATCTGATTGTCGGGGTACAATCCCACAAGGTGAGATAAATGACGGTGGAAAGGATTTTGGTCTTCCCAATCGTGATACCATTCTTGCAAATTTCCCTTGCTTCCAACCTGATAAGGATACAGTTGCTCTAGTGTTCTCACACATTCATCTCTGAGGGATTCATCTGTTTCGAGAAACTGACTGATGGCGATGATTTTTTCGAGCAATCCTCTGATAAATGCCAGGTCTGAAGTACTCCCATAAAGGGTGGCTCCAACGTAACCATCGTCAGTCTTATAGAGGTTTTCTGGGGAGGTGGATGGAGCTGTGACCAGATAACCGTCAGGCCCTTCAACGAGGAAATCCAAACAGAACCTGGCCGCCCCCCTCATTAAAGGATAAGCATATTCAAGCAGCCAGGTGGTATCTCGTGTGAAGGTAAAATGATCATATAGATGCAGACTATACCAAGCTCCGGCCATCGACCAATTGGCCCAAACCGGATGTCCACCTCCAAAATCACCTACCGGATTAGTCATGGCCCAGATATCTGTATTGTGACTGCAACACCAGCCCTTGCAATCATAGAATGTCTTGGCAGTTATTGTTCCTGTTGTCGAAAGCCGTTCGATAAAACTCAAGAGGGGTTCGTGCAGTTCGGATAAATTTGTGTTTTCAGCTAACCAATAATTCATCTCAGAGTTGATATTGGCTGTATAATTGCTCGACCAGGGTGGTCGCAAATGGGGATTCCAAATACCCTGCAGATTGGCCGGTATGCCACCCTGACGAGATGAACTGACTAGCAGATAGCGACCAAACTGAAAATAGAGAGCCTCCAGATCCAAATCAATAGCGCCATCGGTATAGGCAGCCAGGCGCTTGTCAATTGGAGATTCAGGTGCCTGGCTGTTATCAAGTGACAAACTGACTCGATTAATCAGGTCACTAAAATCTTTTTGATGGTCGTTCCTGATGGCGTTGTAGCCTTTATCCCTAACCTGGTCAATCCATTGTGCTGCCAGTTTCTTTTCATCCTGACCATTGAGACCAGGATCTTTATCAAAACCATTATAACTAGTGGCAATAGAGAGCTTCAGAATTGCCTCGCTAACCCCATTGACTGCAATGCCATTATCGTTGTAGATAACTTCCCCATCAGTGGTTTCGATCTCTACCAGTACGCTGAAACGCATCCCTTGTCCTTTGTCACCGTAGACAATAGCATTTGGAATGTTGCCACGATAATTGGGCTCAGCGTGAATAGGTGCTTTACCATCCATTATCAGTTGTTTTCCTGTTGAGGATGTTGAAAATTGCAATTGTGATCTGAGTCCAACTTCGAAAGTAAGACCAGCCTTTTTACGGCTTTTTACCTTGATAACAGCCAATTGGTCAGGGTTCGAAACAAAAACCTCACGCTCGATTCGATTGCCATCAACTTCATATTGTATGCTGGCAATACCGGTTCTTATGTCAAGCTCTCTTCTGTATTGACTGATCTCACCAGTGTGTTCAAAATTGAGTATCAAATCTCCGAGTGGAGCAAATGACTCAGAGAACTTTCCTTGTAGTTGTCGAACTAATTGATCTGCCAATTTATAGTCTTCCTCAAAGAGTGCTTTCCTGACCTCCGGGAGGTGAGTATACCCTTCTGGATTCATATAGGCGTCAACAGGTCCACCTGCCCACAAACTTTCTTCATTGAGCAATATCTTTTCATTTATTGGATCTCCGTAAACGCTTAGTCCAATTCTGCCATTGCCTAAAGGAAAAGCCTGTTCGAAAAAACCCGCTGGTTGATCGAACCAGATCATGCGTTCAGGCAGGGGACTTTGGTTGCATGAAATGAATAGTGTAGTTATCCCAATCCAAACAAGGGGCGCCTTTTCAATAGCTTTTAATAGTGACATGATTTCTGCAGTTTGGTCAAATCAAGTATAAAGCTATGATTTTTTTAATTGCTATCTTGCTCTCTCGAAACTCATTAACTAAATCTTTTGCCATGAAAATGATCAGAACCTCCTTCCTTGGTATTGTTGTTCTTGTTTTTATAGTCAATGCTTCAAGTGCTCAGGTGAAGTATAAAACTGAAGCCTATGCCAACACCTGGGAATCACTTATTCAACATCCTGAACCGGATTGGTTCAAGGACGCTAAGTTTGGTATTTATTTTCACTGGGGGGTATACAGTGTGCCGGCTCATGGTAATGAATGGTACCCCAGACGTATGTACCAAAAAGGCAATAGCTTATACGACTGGCATAAACAAAAATGGGGCGATCAGAAGGATTTTGGATACAAAGATTTCATACCCATGTTTACTGCAGAAAACTTTGATGCCGATGAGTGGGTGGATCTCTTTGTGAAATCAGGAGCTAAATATGTCGGACCGGTGGCTGAGCACCACGATGGTTTTGCCATGTGGGATAGCCAATTGACAGACTGGGATGCCAAAGACATGGGACCGAAACGAGACATAGTTGGTGAATTGGCAGTGGCTGCCCGGAAGCGTGATTTGAAATTCCTGACCTCATTTCATCACGCCTGGAACTGGCGATATTACGAGTTTGCTTTTGACTATGACGCCAAAGATCCGAGATATGCAGGATTGTATGGCACACCGCATCATCCAAGTGAGAAGCAATCTACCGAATTCTTAGAAGACTGGTTAGGTAAAGTCATTGAAGTCATCAACAAATACGAACCCGATTATATCTGGTTTGACTTCGGTTGGAAAGACGAGGCTTTTGATCCCTATAAGCGTGAGTTTTTGGCGTATTACTATAATAAGGCCGAAAAGTGGGGTAAAGAGGTTGTTGTTTCCTACAAAGATGACCATTTACCTCTGGGAGCAGGAGTTTTGGATTTAGAGAGAGGTCGCCTGGATCACTTGCGTAAAGACGTCTGGATAACAGATACATCGATCGATAAGAATTCATGGTGCTATATCGACAATCCCGACTACAAATCAGTCAATACCATGGTCGACAATTTAGTTGATCGGGTCAGTAAAAATGGCAATACCCTAATGAATATTGCTCCCCGTCCGGATGGAACCATTCCTGAAGATCAGAAGGAACGCTTGTTGGGGATTGGTAAATGGCTTAAGATTAATGGAGAGGCTATTTACGGTACGCGTTACTGGGAGGTTTATGGTGAGGGGCCCACAGAGTTCAAAGGTGGTAGTTTCATTGATCGAAAAGGGGTCAACTATACTGCTGAGGATATTCGTTTTACCACGAAAGGCAACTGCCTCTATGCCATTACACTTGATTGGCCGAGTGATTTCTTGCTCATTAAATCACTTAGTGACCTGGATCCTGATGCGATTAAATCAGTCACCTTGCTCGGACATAAAGGTGAACTGGCATGGGAAATGACTGATGAAGGGATAAAGATTCATTTTCCTGATGAGAAGCCTTGCGCGCATGCTTTTGCCGTTCGGATGGAGAGATGATTGTTGTTAGGGGGTTACTAGCCGTTTAGCCATGCCTCTGAAGAGGAAGAAGTGGACGGGTTTGAGTGCAAACCAGTAAAATCGGCCGAATATGCCCGAAGCTCTGAATGTTGCGGTTTGAACCAACTGATGACCGGATTTTGTTGGAATGATCTTGAATTCTAACCAGGCTTCTCCAGGGAGTGCCATTTCGGCCAGAAGGAGTAGCCTGTTTTGTTCGCGGTTGGCAATTAGCACACGCCAGAAATCAAGGGCATCACCACTATTGATTTCGAAGGGTTGTGTACGACCGCGACGTAAACCAATGCCACCGGCAAGTAGGTCGAGAAAGCCACGCAATTGCCAAATCCAGGTGGCATAGTACCAGCCAGTTTCTCCGCCGATAGCCCAGATGCGATCCAGCACTTGTTCAGTGGAGCCTACGATAGCTATTTTTCGTTGATCCAGGTAGCAGCCATCTTTCGGAACCAGGGTGAATTGAGACAGGCTCGATAACTTCGAGCTTGATATCAATGAGTCTTTCCAACTGCTTGGAATATAATGCTTGATAATCCGGGCCAATGCCAGATTGAGAGCCTTTTTATAGGGTATGGGTTTGATATTCAAAATCTGCGCAAGTTCATTGTCTCTGCATATTACGTCAACTTTCATACTATCAACCAGGTTGATGGCTAATTTTGATGAGGTCGACGTAATGAAGTATAACCAATACGAACTTATGCGTGGCGAGAAAAAGGGGATGATCCAGATTCGACGTTTCAATCCTCTTACCTGGGCATATCCCAATAACATTTCTTTGTATGACAGGATATCAGGTCCACCAATATCAAAATTCTGATTATAGAGATCCTGGCGCAGTTGAACTTTAGTGAGGTACAGAATCACATCCCGGATGGCAATGGGCTGACATTGGGTTTGTACCCATTTTGGGGTAAGCATAAAGGGTAATTTTTCAACCAGATCCCTGATGATCTCGAATGAAGCGCTGCCTGACCCCACGATAATTCCTGCGCGCAAAACAGTGGTATTCACATCACTATCCATTAGAATGTCTTCGACATTCTTGCGAGATAGCAGGTGGGGTGAAAGATTCTGCTCATTCACAATCCCACTCAGAAAAATGATTTGCTGCGCGTTGGTTTTTTCAATGGCCTGCCTGAAATTTCGGGCACTGGTCGCCTCCATGGCAGAAAAATCCTGAATAGAAGTAGACATAGAATGGATCAGGTAATAGGCTATATCAATATCAGTTGGAAATACACCAGGTTGCTGTTCCCATTGAAGGAAATCCCATTCCAATACCTCAACCTGCTCCTCAAATCCCCGGGGTATTTCAAAGCGTAAGCGGTCACGCACACAACAGATTACAGTATGTCCTTCCAGCAATAATGCAGGCAGTAATCGTTTACCAATATAGCCGGTTGCTCCGGTGAGGAGTATGCGCATGGTTGTTAAACAAATGGGGTGGTGATTAGTTTATGTCGCCCTTCCACCGTAGGGGTTGGTGGGTTTTTTTATTCGTTTTGGGGGTAAGCGAAGGCCTTCGTCGGGGTTTTGAATCGGTAGTTTTGCCAGTTTATCTACTTCGATGCTCGGAAAGCCGAATTCTTCGACCACTTTGCCCTGGATCAGGTATACACCATAGCCTTTGAAGGGATAGAGTTTGAGGCTTTGAGGGAAGTGGGTGCTGTCAAAAAACTCGCCATTGTCGTCGAGAAAGGCGGCAAAGTGCATCCATTCGCGTTTCTTGGTACGTACATATTTGATTACCACGAGCTGGCCCACCATCCGCACTTTCTTGCCGACATGGTCTTTGAGGTCTTTGGCCCTGATCTCTCCCCTGAATGTTGTTTTCAGGAGGTCGAAATAGGTGCAGGTGATCGGATAACCGAGTAATTCAATCTCATCGTATGCGTCTTCAATGTTGTTGCGGTGTAAATCCGGCAGGGAAAACTTCTTACGGGGTGTTTGAAAGAGCTGGTTTTGCACCTCAAGAGATTCTTTCTTGCCCAATAATATATGAGCCTCCCAAAGCAGCACGCTTTTGGTTTTACCTGTAAACCTGAATGCATTGATGCGAATCAGTAGAATCAACTGCTGAATGCCGGTAGCAATTCGGCTGACAAAATCATCGAGGTCGTGGTACTCCCCATTCTTCAGCCGTTCCTCAATGATCTGCTTGCCCAGCTTGTGCTCAAGGTCGTTGACATGAACAAAACCAAGGAAGATGTCTTTGCCCTGAATGCTGGTTTTGTACTGTGACTGATTTGCACAGGGCAGGTTGATCTGTGCTCCCCATCGACGTGCTTCGTTGATGTACACCCAGGTTGAGTAAAAACCGCCGAAGTTGTTAATTACCGCCACCATGAATTCTTTCGGATAATAGGCTTTCAAATACAGACTCTGGAAACTTTCCACCGCATAGCTGGCCGAGTGGGCTTTTGAGAACGAATACGCCGCAAACGATTCAATCTGTCGCCACACCTCTTTGGTGATCTCTTCAGAATAGCCCCTTTCTGCACAGTTACTGAAGAAGCGCCGGATGATGCGTTGAAACTCATCTTTTGACCGGTATTTGCCGCTCATGGCCCGGCGCAGTACATCAGCATCCCCCAGATCCAGTCCGGCAAAATGATGACAGACCTTAAGCACATCCTCCTGATACACCATGACGCCATATGTTTCTTTCAGCTGTTCTTCCATCACCGGGTGCAGGTACTCGAAACGATCGGGATGATGAAAACGGTAGATGTATTCACGCATCATTCCCGAACTGGATACCCCGGGCCGAATGATCGAACTGGCTGCGACCAGTGAAAGGTAGTCGCTGCATTTCAGTTTCTTGAGCAACCCACGCATGGCCGGACTCTCAATGTAAAAACAGCCGTTCGTTTCGCCGATCTTCAACAGCCGTTTAACCCGCTTGTCTTTCTTGAACTTTTCTACCTGGTGAATGTCAATCGTTATACCGCGGTTTTCCTGGATGATCTCGGCAGCTTCTTTGATGTGTCCAATTCCGCGCTGACTGAGAATATCCAGTTTCTCAAAGCCGATGTCTTCGGCCACATACATGTCCCACTGGGTTGTGGGGAATCCTTTCGGTGGCAGATCAAGCGCTGTAAAATAACTGATGGGCTCTTCAGAGATCAGGATGCCTCCAGCATGTATGCTGCGAATATTCGGAAAGTCAGTCATTTTTTTTCCCACCTGCCGGATCTGGTCTGCGATCTCATGCTGATTCATGGGGTCGTTGGGTTCATCAATCAGGCGGTCGATATCGGCTTTGGGCAGGCCATAAACCTTACCCAGTTCCCGGATGATGGATTTGCCTTTGAAGGTTGACATGGCCCCCAGCAATGCGGTGTGCTCGCGGCCGTAGCGCTTGAAAATGTAATCCTGTACTTCGTCGCGTTCTTTCCATGAATAGTCAATATCGAAATCGGGTGGACTGGTCCGCCGTGGATTGATGAAACGCTCAAAGTACAGATCCAGCTCGATGGGATCCACATCGGTGATCTTCAGACAATAGGCGACTACCGAATTCGCTCCTGAGCCGCGCCCAACGTGATGAAACTGGCGCGACATGCTGTAGCGGATGATGTCCCAGGTGATGAGAAAATAGGCTGCAAAATCAAGCTTGGTGATGATATCCAGTTCTTTGCGCACCCGCTCATGGGCAAGGGGATCATGCTTTCCATACCGGTAGAGCATGCCATCAAGGGTTAACTTTTCGAGCAGCTGCTGGTCATCGCGTCGATTGCCCGTGAAGGTTGCTTTGTTTTTAATGGTGGTGAAATCAAAAGTCATCTCACACTGGCCAATGACATAAGAAGTATTTTGCAGAATCCGGGGATATTCATTCAGGGCCTCCCGGATTTCATTTTGTGGCCAGAATCGTTCTCCGGCATCAGCCGTTTGCTGACCATTCAACTTTGAGAGCAGGGTGTTGTGGTCGATGGCCCTCAGGTTTCGGTGAAGCTGATACCCATCGGTGTCGCTGAAGGTGATAGGGTGAAGGAATACGAGCTTGCGTTGATCGTGCTTAAATTCTGACGAAATGATCCGCCTGATTTCTCGCATGTGAATCCCCACCCATTCGTGATCGCGCAGCTTGCCTTTTGGTCGCCGGCCGAATGGATAAATGATGAAGCAGTGATTCAGCTTGAGCGGTCTATCCGGTAGGGGATCTTCATTCAGATTCGCTTTGGTCAACAGCTCATTCAGCTCTCTCATGCCTTCGCGATTGACTGCGATACCGATGTACCACAATTCATCTTTTACCCTGAATTCAATCCCAGTGATGGGTTTAATCCCTGCGTTTCGGCAAGCTTTCACAAAATCTGGTACCCCCGATGAGTTATTGATGTCGGTCAGCGCAAGCGCTTTTACCCGGTGCTGATGCGCCCGCTCCACCAAGTCCTCAACTGATAAGGTTCCGTACCGCAGACTGTAATATGAATGGCAATTTAGAAACATTGATTAAAAAATAGTCATAATGTAGACTATAATATAATCAATTATTGTGAACGGTGAAGACTGTGAAGACGGATTCACTGACTCACTGATTTCACCGAATTAACCTTTCTTCCCTATATAAAACGCATAACCGTAGAACTCTTTGTACTTGTCATACAACTGCTTTTCGTGGCGTTGATTGGCGATGAAATCTTCGGCATTTTTGTTGCCTTTGTGTTTTTCAAGAAAGATTTCATCGGCTTTAGCCTGTGGCTCGTAGAAATGTTTGGTCCAGCACTCCTCGGGCAGTATGAAGGCTGCAACCGGAATGTAACCAGTCTTTTGCATTTGAGCTACCTTGTTTGGTATGGTGTCGATTCCAGGATACTCTTGCATCCAAAAATCATTGATTTCTGCTGGTCGCTCAGTCGTGAACCATGACGCTTCTGAGACGGCGATGTAGCCACCTGGTTTCAAAAACTTTCGCCATTTATGTAAACCCCGTTCAAAACCGATGTTATATATCGCACCTTCAGACCAGATCAAATCGAGCTCCCCGTTTTGAAAGGTGAGCTGATCCATCGATTGAACGATCCCCTTGACTCTGTCCTGCATATTCAGCTGACTGGCCTGGTGGTTGAACAAGTCGATGAACCTGGGAAACAGATCAATGCCAGTAATGTGACCTGGAACTTCCTGTGCCAGTACCATTGTTTGTCCACCCGTACCGCATCCGATATCTGCAATTTTTGATTCAGGTGAGAGCTTGTCGATGAAGCTCAGTGCTTTTTGAGTAATTTCGGGACTTCCTGGACCTTGACGATCAAGATTGGAAAAATAATCGACTATTAAATCGAAATCGAATTCGTGAATTGATTTAATTTCTTCACTCATGATAGTGAAAAATTACTTGTGATAAATACTTAATAAAAGTCATGAAAATAACTCAGAACAGAAATATTCTGAGTGAAAAACAATAGTGATAACCCGGGTAATAAACCATAGGTTATTTACTTCACCGAATCCTGCTTACATGTCAACATACAATGTTTTTAGACTTAGCCAAGTTAGTATTCTTCAACTATAAAATCTAATGCAGGAGTTGTACTTTTGTGTTAAGCTTGTTCGAATGGATTTAGTAACTGAAAGAGTGTTGCTGCGGCCAATACGGATAACAGACAAGGATGCTCTGTACGAGTATCGATGTGATCCTGTTGTGAATAATTATCAGGGATGGATTCCTAGGAGTCTTACTGATGTTGAGGTATTCATTCAAGGTGTAGCTGATGAGATCAACGTGCCTGGAACCTGGTTTCAATTCATCGTAGAGGAGCGAGAACATCGTGTTATTGTCTCCATTGATCCACAGAATAAGCCTTCTACCCACTTGGTTGCAAGACCTGGATTTCGAAAAGAGGCACATTTCAAAGAGAGCCTGTTTCTAGATGGAAAGTGGATTGATGACTTGATTTATGCTATGTTGCGTAAAGATTGGATAAAGGACAATAAAGAATAAAAAAATAGAATACGATCATGAAAGTAATTGCCTTCAACGGAAGCCCTAAACCAAAGGGAAATACCTATCATGCTTTACAACTTGTTTGTCAAGCACTGGAAAATGATGGAATCAAAACTGAGATTATATGTGTTGGGAACAAGAAGATCTCTGGCTGTTTGGCTTGTAATACCTGTGTGAAGAACCGGGATGAAAAGTGTTCTGTGCTCGACGATCAGGTGAACGATTGGATACAATTGATGAAGGAGGCCGATGGGATATTGTTGGGATCGCCGGTTCATTATTCTGGTGTAGGTGGCAATATGAAATCATTCCTCGACCGGGCCTTTTATGTGGCTGGTGTCAATGGTTCACTATTTCGGCATAAAGTTGGGGCCGCTGTTGCTGCTGTCAGGCGCTCAGGGGGCATGCCTACTTTCTATGAACTCTACAATTTTTTAACTTATTCAGAAATGCTTCTTCCCACCTCCAATTACTGGAATGTGATTCATGGTGCACGACCTGGAGAAGTGCTTGAAGATGACGAAGGGGTTCAGATCATGCAGGTTCTTGGACGCAATATGGCATATCTGTTGAAATTGAAAGAATATGGTCAGGATGCAGTTGAAGCTCCAGGTCAGGTTCGTAAGCGATTCACTAATTTTATACGTTAACGAATTATCCTTCTCTTCATACCAAAACTTGACTCCTTCATTCCTCTTTTGCTTGCCGCTTTTTCCATCGTTCTTTTGCGTATTGCTGCATGTCAACCACAGTATCGGTCTCATCGACTATTTCAAGCCCCAAGATCGTCTCAATAATATCCTCCATGGTTACAATTCCATCAAATCCGCCGTATTCATCAACAATGAGGGCAATGTGTTCATTACTAGTCAGTAACTTCTCCCAAAGGGCAAACAAGACG
>CAYUGX010000028.1:0-24855 GCA_964444375.1 uncultured Porphyromonadaceae bacterium
TGCGCAATCTCGTGTGCCAAAAGACTGTGCAGCCGATTTTGACCTGATACCGACCGTTCATAATAAAATATGGCTCCGGCATTCTCCATACCTCCATAGACAGTTTTTGATTGTACATTAGCCAGTTTTTCATAGGCATACCGGCCAATTTTACGGTTGAAATACCTTACGATTTCAACAGCAGGGGCATAATCAATGAACCCAGCCTGATTCTCTTCGGCATATACCCAGGTTTCTATTGGGATTTGATCAGCAAACCCAGCCGTTTTCATGGCGAAATCAGCGACGCCAATAACCATTACTTTGGTGGGTAATTCAACTGAGGATATATAATGGGTTGTTTGATGATCTCCACCTGCCGGATATACTGCTGCGCGATATCCTACTGCTATTACTTCAAGGAATTGTGGTGCCGTAACCAGAAATTCGACTGTAGCTTTGTCTGAGACGTGATCGATACAGGGCAACCAATGCCGTGCCCGGTCAGGCCAATTATCTCCGAAGAAAGTCTTTTTGCCGTGTTTGTTCTCGGCTATAATCAGACCATCAGTAGGGATCCCTTTGTAATTTATTGAGAATGTTAGCAAGGTATCGGTTGACTGATAGGTCGAGAAATCAATCTCCAATTTGTTTTGATCGTGCTTAAAAGAAAGGGCTTGGTCACTACCATAGGCTCCCATTACTTTCATTCCTTTTCCTTCGCTGACTTCTGTGAGATCAAGTATGATTGATTGTCCGGGTTGAGAAAGCCGGGCGGTGATTGTCGCAGTACCAAATATCGAGTCGTGCTCTAGATTCAGGTTCAGCTCAAATCGGTAATGTTGAATGTCGACCTTTGCATCCACCGGGTATAGATCTTTTGCCAGGGTTCTTCCCACGATGGTTTGCAAAACCAGTAGTAGGATGAAGGTCAGTAGAATACCGTGCCGATTTATTTTATTGAAGTGCTTGTTAGTGATCAGGGAGCTTGGTTCTTTCATCTAATTTTGATTTATTCGTATGAATAAACCAAAAATACCAAAAACCCGCTAATATGGAATATACGACCCAGATTCTGATTGTGATGGTTACCTACATGGGATTATTGATCCTCTGGGGTATATACCAAGGCCGTAAAGTTAAAAGCCATACCGATTACAGCATTGCCGGACGAAGCCTTCCAGGCTGGGTCGCAGCCTTGTCTGAGCGAGCTACCGGTGAATCATCATGGGCGCTGCTCGGATTGCCCGGATTGGCCTATGCCGCAGGTTTAACCGGGGTGTGGACAGCCATCGGTTGTGTGATCGGCATTGTCACTGCCTGGATTGCACTGGCCTGGCGCTTACGTAATGAAGCGGAGAACTATTCAGCATCCACCTTTACTGATTACATAGCCAAACGACACGGAGAAGTGGGAAAGTGGATACGTATTGTATCGAGTGCCACCATTGTATTCTTTTTCTTTTTCTATGTGGGAGCTCAATTTCTGGGTGGTGGAAAAACCTTACATACCTTGTTTGAGATCAAGCCTGAAATTGGAATGCTTATAACTGCCGGAATCATTATTCCATATACGGTTTATGGTGGATTCAGATCAGTGGTATACACCGATGTTATTCAAGCCATTGTCATGATCACAGCCCTGGTGGTCGGACCAATTGTAGGAATAATTTATATAGGTAATCACCCCGACCTTTTTGCCCAATCAATTCCCCAGGCATTAAATCTGGCCGGTGCAGAGTACAGTTCGATAACAGGCGCTGCATCAGGATTTGCACTGGGGGTGATGTTAATGGGTGGATTAAGCTGGTTCTTTGGTTATCTCGGAGGCCAGCCTCAGCTTTCGATGCGCTTCATGGCAATTAAAGACGAACAACAAGCCAAAAAGGCAAGGAATATTGGTATTATCTGGACGATTTTTGCATACATAGGTGCCCTGTCAATCGGATGGATTGGGATCGCCATTTTTGGTCCTGCGGGACTTGAAGATCAAGAGTTTGTCATGCCCAAGGTCTTGCTTGAGATTTTTCCACCTGCCATTGCGGCCATATTAATCACTGGAGCCATTGCTGCGATGATTTCTACGGCTGATTCACTATTGATTCTATCGGCCACTGAGATGTCTGAGAACCTTATGGATCAAAATAAGCAGGTTACGGTGAAAAGAAAGCTGATCAGGTCGCGAATTGCCACGGCAGTTTTGGCAGTGATTGCCCTGGTTCTAGCCTATTTTTCCCCATCTGAATTGATCTATACCCTCGTTGGTTACGTCTGGGCCGGTATCGGAGGTCCTTTTTCAATCGTGATTCTATTTACCTTATTCTGGAAAAAGTATCATGGGCGAGCTGTAATACTTACCATTATTACAGGCATGTTATTCACTATTATCTGGATAAGTACAGGTTTGGAGGAGACAATTACCTCTCGGATTACCAGTTTCGTTGCATCTGGAATTATCGCAGTTGCTGCAACTCTGCTAATAAAAAAGAAGTAGGTACTGCAAAAGAATTGGGTATCTGTACATCAACTGATTTGACTCCAATCTTGTCTGCGTGATCCCATTCGTTTAAGCTGATGGTTTAGAATAGCATGTTCAGGATTCTCAAGCAGCGGATCTGTGTCTAAAATATCCTGGGCAGTTTGCCTGGCGTGTTCAAGTATTTTCTGATCTTTCACCACATTGGCGAGTTTAAGATCAAAAGGAACGCCGCTTTGTTGTGTACCTTCCAAATCGCCGGGTCCCCTCAATTTCATGTCCACCTCGGCAATCTCAAATCCATCATTGGTTTTAACCATGGTATCAATTCTGATCCGTGCTTCTTTACTGAGTTTGTGTCCGGTCATTAAAATGCAGAAAGACTGCTCAGCTCCTCGTCCAACCCGACCCCTTAGCTGATGCAGCTGGCTTAAGCCAAAACGTTCAGCACTTTCAATGACCATCACTGAAGCATTGGGTACATCGACACCAACCTCGATCACTGTGGTTGATACCATGATGTGGGTGGTCCCATTTACAAAAAGGGCCATGGCTTTATTTTTTTCTTCGGGTTTCATTTGACCATGCAATACTGAGACTGCATATTCTGGAGCTGGGAAGGCCCGACATATGCTTTCATATCCGTCTTCCAAGTCTTTATAATCCATCTTTTCAGATTCCTTGATAAGTGGGTATACCACATATATCTGTCGACCAGTCTTGATTTGCTTTCGCATGAAACTAAAGAGAGCCAATCGACGATTGTCGTAGTAATGAGCGGTTTTGACAGGTTTTCTTCCAGGCGGAAGCTCATCGATCACAGACACATCTAAATCTCCATAGACTGTCATGGCCAGGGTTCTGGGTATGGGCGTTGCGGTCATAACAAGTACATGCGGAGGTTTAACAGGATTCTTTTCCCAAAGCTTGGCTCGCTGGGCCACTCCAAAGCGATGTTGCTCATCAATAATCACCAGGCCCAAATTGGCAAACTGCACCACATCTTCTATCAAAGCATGGGTCCCAATCAGTATGTTCAATTTTCCATCGGCGAGAATTTGATGAATCTCTTGACGTTCAGCTGTTTTGCTTGACCCAGTTAATAGACGAATCTGAATCGGCAACTCACCCAACATCGTACTGAAGGTGCTGAAATGCTGTTGTGCTAGAATCTCGGTTGGGGCCATTATACAGGCCTGATAACCATTGTCAATGGCAATTAAAATAGTAAGTAAGGCGACAAGTGTTTTCCCACTGCCAACATCACCCTGGAGTAATCGGTTCATTTGCTCACCAGATCCTATGTCTATTCGGATCTCGCGGATTACCCGTTTTTGAGCCTCAGTTAGCTCAAAGGGTAGGTGTTTAGCATAAAATGAATGAAACTGCTCACCGACTTCTTTGAAAATAGCACCGGATATTGTTTTTTTTCTTCCCGATCGCAATCGTAACAGATTCAACTGAATATAAAACAACTCCTCAAATTTGATTCGATAGCGTGCTCGTTTAAGCTGATCTTCATTTTCAGGAAAATGAATGGTCCGCATACTGCTATTCAGATCAGGAAGTGCCAATTGTTTCAGTAAATAGCCGGGTAAACTCTCCTGTATATTACCTAAAACTTTCTCGAGTAAGACATACTGCAGTTTATGAATGGTTCGAGAAGTGATAAAACCATTTTTAAGTTTCTCTGTGGTTGGATATTGGGCCTGATAGGCATAAGGATACTTAACCTGGGTGATTTTGCTTCGTTCTTCGATCTCAGGGTGTGGAATATTCATCTGCCCTTTAAAGAATGCTGGTTTTCCATATACCAGGTATTCGAGTCCCTCTTTCAGTGATCTACTTAACCATTTGACTCCTTTAAACCACACCAATTCAACTGATCCCGATTCATCGGTGAGGGTGGCGATTAGTCGTTGCTTCTGTCTTACACCGATAATCTCCATCTGGGTGATCCGACCAATCAGTTGAAGATGGCTCTCTGTTTCTTTGATTTCTCCTATCGGATGAATGGTTGACCGGTCGGTATATTTATATGGGAAATGATGCAATAAGTCGTCAAATGTTTCAACCGCTAATTCGGTTTTAAGGAGTTCAGCCCGTTTTGGGCCAACACCTGGCAAGAATTTAACATCCTGAGTGAGTATATCCGGCATAATCGTCAAAAATAATCTTTAATCAATTCTCTGTTAAATTATGTTAATAAATCTTCTTGGTTGTCATTTGCATCTTTTTGACGGTATTTTTGCCTAAAATCGCGACTCATGGAGAATGTCATTCAACTCAACGGAATAGTTAAGAATTATCAGGTTGGTACCCAGATTGTGCGGGCTCTACGCGGAGTAGACTTGAAAATTGCGAAGGGTGAGTATGTAGCTATAATGGGACCATCTGGGTCAGGAAAGTCGACATTAATGAATATTCTGGGTGCTTTAGACACCCCCACTGATGGTGACTATTTTCTGAATGGAACCAATGTGAGCCATCTCACCGATGACCGTTTGGCCGAAATCAGAAACCAGGAGATCGGATTCGTATTCCAGACCTTTAATCTTTTACAGCGATACACTGCTCTTGAAAATGTCACTTTGCCCTTGATATATAAAGGAATCCCAAAACATGAGAGGCAGCAAAAGGCCATGACTGTGTTGAAAAATGTTGGCCTAGAAGACCGGGTAAAGCATAAGCCTACTGAATTGTCAGGTGGTCAGCGTCAGCGGGTTGCTGTGGCGAGAGCGCTGGTTAACAATCCCTCTATCATTTTGGCTGATGAGCCTACAGGTAACCTGGATTCAAAAACATCTGCTGACATTATGCATCTGATTGCTGAGATTCATCAACAAGGAAACACAATCATTGTTGTTACTCATGAAGAAGATATCGCTAAAATGGCACAGCGTATAATCAGATTAAGAGACGGAATGGTTGAAGTGGACGAGCATAAAGTGGCTGTTGAAAATGCATGATTTTTTAAGTTGGAATTTTCAACAAAAGGTGTATATTCGCGGAAAATTATTGCCACAAAGCAGAAGCGTATGTATTGGACACTTGAATTGGCATCAAAACTTGAAGATGCCCCCTGGCCAGCCACAAAGGATGAATTAATTGATTTTGCCATCCGTTCAGGTGCACCCCTTGAGGTAATTGAGAATCTGCAAGAGATTGAAGATGAGGGCGAAGTGTATGAGAGTATCGAGGATATCTGGCCTGATTACCCGAGTAAAGACGATTTCTTTTTTAACGAAGATGAATATTAAGAGAAGGACGCTGAGAGCGTCCTTTTTTATTTCCATTCAAAAACATCATACCTGCTTTTTGGTCTAATCGCTCCCTGCCAATTGAATCCTTCAAGTGTTTTATCTGCTTCGGTTACCTGTTTAAGTGGTGTCAGTTGTGAATCAGGATCAGTCAGAAATTTGACAACATCAATTTTTCCGTCGAGAAAAACCAATACAATATCGCTACAGACCGCTTTATTCAGACCAATTTTGCCGTCCTCATTCTCTGGATAGAAAAGTGATTCACCGTTACCATTGACTTCCACTCTACTGAGTTTGTTGTCAACAAAAAAGCCTTTGACTGTTTTTCCCTTAATTTGGTTATAATGCAGGCTGTCAAGTTCGGTAATTAAAAAGCCCATTTCTTTCATTTCCATGTAATCAACGCCTTCTTCTCCCAATTTTACAGCAATTTCAGTAGCTTGTAGCTGATTTTTTTCCTGCCACAATAAGGGTTCAACATACAAGTTTATCACAGAATCATTGACTACATAGTCGAGTGAATCGCATCTTCCTTGCATATCCTGTCTGAAAAATTGTACTTGGTGGAAGGCTTCGATTTTTCTACTGTCAACACTATCCATCATATAGCTGAGTAAGGTATCTGCCGACAAAAAAAGAGAGTCAGTTTCTTCAAATAAAGTATACAAGGCATTTTCGGTTACCCGTATGAAATCTTTGTCTTCATCATAAAACAATCGTTCTCCTTCAATGAGGCTATTTTGAATAGTATCTCGTGCTTTTACATTTCCAAATGCCTTTGATATGTTTTTATCCCGATCGTACAAAAGACTATCACCTTCAAGTATCTGTTGATTTGATTGGAGGTAGGCGTTTTGGTTGAAACTAGACAAATTGTTTGGTGTGTCGTACCACCCATTTTCACAATATATATAATTCGTGTCACCAAATATTTGAGTAGGTCCCAAAAACTTAATCCATTCAGTTTTACTGTTGTAAAAGAGTGTATCAGTTGACAGTGTATTGTCTTCATTAGACATGAAAACATTCTCTTTGAAGTGATATTCTTCAGTCTCTATGTAATAATATCCCCATCGGCTTTCGAGTGTATTTGTGCTATCAATGATTTGCCCACCGTTGAAATACCAAGCCACCTCTTCTTCCATGTTGTAATCAAGATTCTCAGTTTTTAACGTGGTTGACTCATGTTCCATTCTGACCCGGCCACGAAGTTTTGACATTTTTGATGTTCCATCGTAATGCACGAAATCACCGAAGATCTCCATTGAATCTTTTTTGATTATATGGATGTGTCCGTATCCTTTAAACAAATTGGTCTTTTGATTGAGATAGGCACTGTCGCATGTTAACGTTAAATCATCATGTTCCATCCAGACATTGCCCACCAGACGATGGATATTTTTGCCAATGGATTCATCAAAACCCATTATATCAGCCGAAAAATTAACAATACGAGTTTCATTTTCCTGTGCGCCAGCCGAGGAAATGGTAAGAATGGCCACCAGTGGCCATATGATGCATTTAGGCAAGCATCTCATCAATAATATTCTCAATTGAAACCCCAGCGGCTTCAGCTTTATAATTTTTTACCAGGCGATGACGCAAAATGGCAGGTGCTACTGTTTTAACATCATCAATATCTGGTGAGTATTTGCCTTGTAGTAAACAATGTGTTTTGGCTCCCAGGATCAGAAATTGCGATGCTCGTGGTCCGGCTCCCCATACAAGGTATTGATTAGCGATTGCTGAGCTGTTTTCAATATTTGGCCGGGTCTTTGCTGACAAATTAACGGAGAAATCGAGGACGTTTTGATTTACCGGTACTCGTCTGATTAAATCCTGATAGTATAAGATTTCGTCTTTGCTGACGATCGGATTCAGGTTAGTGTGAAGGTCGCCGGTTGTTCTCTTTATGATCTCTGTTTCTTCTTCAATACTAGGATAATCCACCTGGATATTGAACATGAATCGATCGAGTTGAGCCTCTGGTAGGGGATATGTTCCTTCCAATTCAATTGGGTTTTGTGTGGCAAGCACAAAAAAAGGATGATCAAGTTGGTAACGAACACCAGCGGTTGTAACCATGCGTTCTTGCATAGCCTCTAACAAGGCCGACTGGGTTTTTGGCGGAGTACGGTTTATTTCATCAGCCAAAATAACATTAGCAAATATGGGACCTTGAATGAACTTAAATTGTTTCTCTGAATCCAGAATCTCTGTACCTATTATATCAGATGGCATCAAATCGGGAGTAAACTGGATTCTGTTGTATTTGAGCCCAAGGATCTGAGCTATGGTATTTACTAGTAAGGTTTTGGCCAAACCCGGCACTCCGACAAGCAATCCATGCCCTTTCGATAAGATGGCAATTAGCACTTCTTTGATTACATTATCCTGGCCTACGATTACTTTACCGATCTCGTTGCTCAGCTTTTCATAGGCATCTCGCAAGCCATCAACAGCTTCCTTGTCGTTCTGATACTTCATTATTTGATCCAGCCTTTGTAGTTGAATTCACAATTTTTGAAGTCGTCGTGGATTCTGATATACATGTTTCTTTGTTTGTCTTCAATCCATTCATCAACGATCTCCTGTTGCTTACTATTCAGGGCCATCTGCTGGATGTACTGGTAATCCATATCGATATCTGCCCGATGGGCTGCCGTTTTTTCTTTCAAACTGATGATTTTGTACGCTGTGTTTTGCGATTCGTCAACTGTCTCAAAAGGTTTACTGATCTCCCCTATATTCAGGTCTTTGATGGCGACAAGCATAGCAGGGGTCAGGTCTTTTGGTTCAAACTTGGCAGATGCGCTATATTCGTTGACCATGAGTCCACCGTTTACACGTGATTTTTCATCCGCTGAGAAGGTCTGGGCGGCTTTTTCAAAAGTGATCGTGCCACTTCTAATGGCATTGGCAATGGAATCAAGATCTTGCTTAACCTGGATTTTTGATTCTATGGGTACCTCAGCCCTCAAAAGAATATGCCGCACATTTATGAGGTCACCTTGACGTTCAATAAGCTCCATGATGTGGTAACCAAATGCTGACTTCACTACCCTAGAAACATCACCTTTCTTAAGGTTGTAGGCTACTCGTACAAACTCAGGATCAAGCACATTCCTTGGTAGCAGACCGAGTTCACCACCCTTACTCGAACTACCCGGGTCTTCACTGTACAAAATCGCCAGTGTGGCCATGCTTCTACCATTGATTATTTGCTCACGATACTCGTTGAGTTTTGCTTTTACAGCTTCTTTTGCCGATTCAGGAACAGTAGGTTTCATGACAATTTGACGAATTTCCAAAGTCTCAGGAATCAGCGGTATTTGGTTTTTCGGTATCGTTTTAAAAAACTTCTGAACTTCGGATGGTGTAATCCGGGCATCGGTAACAATATCGGCTTGCATGCGCTGGGTCAGGATTTGTTCTCTGACTGGCTTAAACATATCCTTTTCGATTTCGAGCATCGATTTTTTGAAATAATCCGTAATCATTTGCTCAGACCCATTGGCTTCTTGCAACAAACCCTGAATACGTCTCTTAACTTCAGACTCGACCTCGCTATTGGTTACTTCAATGCTGTCAATCTCAGATTGATTTAGCAATAATTTGGTTTGCAATAGTTGCTCAAATATTGAGCATTTCATATCGCCTTGGGTGGAATATCCCATGGCTTTGGCTTGAAGATATTGTGCTTCAACATCGGATTGAAATACCGGATGACCACCGACAACAGCAAGGATGCGATCAAGAACAATCGGTTCATCGGTGCTGCTCACTACCTGAGCAGATAATTGGTTTACCCCCAGAGATACCAGCAAACTGAATAGTAAAATAGAGCAATATTTTTTCATTGAGTTATTTGTCGTTAAGGTAAATTTCGAAATCATTTTTCTGGACGGCATCCAGATATACAGACTCCTCCAGGTCTTTGAGGTAGTCTAACTTTCTTTTAGTTAAGACCATATCTCTAATTCTACGATTGAGATATTCAATCGGAGCGGTTTCACCACTTAGAATATAGTCACGAATTTGCAAAAAATGAAGAAAATCTCCGTTTTCAATTTCAAGAAGTGATTGTGACTGCACAATGCCATCTGGATCCTCGGGACTACCCGGAATTTTTTGAAGGATCTGATTGAGTGAGATCCATTTGTCTTCAAAAAAATCAAAGCGATCAGCATACTGATAACTCAATTCCACCAGTGTTTCAAACGCGCTTACATTTGAACTTGTGAGTAATTGGCGAATTTCAGGAACTCTTGAATTGGTTTTAGCTATCCGGATATACAAAGCTTTGACAAGAGTATTACTCAATTTAAAATCCGGCAGGTTCTTTTCATAGTATGCTTCTATTTGATCAGCAGTCACAATGGTGTCTACTTTTCCCATCAACATGTTTTTTTGATATTCATGGATGAGTAATGAGGCCCGGTAATCTTCGATCAAAGCACTAAAGTCTTTATTTTGCTCCTTCAAGTTAAACTCAGCATGTTTGAGCATTAATTGTTTTCTGATCCACTGATCGATGTAGTTTTGTGCCAGGTTAAAACTGTCTTGTTGACTGCTGCCATCAGGGATGATTCCAACAAGGTCTTTGGGATACAAGTATTTGCCGTGAGCTCTGGCAATGGCTTGCTCTTCATCATTTTCGGGCATGTTTGAGCATGCTGACAAAAAATGAATACAAGCCAGAAATACTAAACCAAGACCGTAACTAGCGTTTAATCGATTTAAGATTCTCTTCATTAATGACAATTGAATACTTATTCTTCAGGCTATTAACCCATTCTTTTTCCAGAAAATCCTGGTAATCAGCTGTAATTTGCCCCTTAGCTTCATTCAATTTCTTAGGCATCGGTTTTACTACTTCTTGTACCCAAACAAAAAGGTTGGCATCATCCTCCTGCCGGAGGTCAGTTATACCTTTCTTCCATTTGATCTCGTCAATCAACCAATGATCTGTTTTTGAAAATGGGCCAGCAGTTATTTCAAATGAATCGCCAGAATTGGGATCCACCAGGGCTCCGATCAGTTCAGTGATTTCTTCTTGGGTTAGTTTCTTCTTAGACTGCTTATTAATCTCTTTCCTTACCCTTTGCGAAAAGCCAGCCAGGTCATTCTCAGATTTGCAAGTCACGATGAAGGCATCAAGTCTTTCATCCCAGAGATAATTCATTTTGTTGTTCTCGTAGAACTGCTGTAATCCGGTAGTATCCTGTATAGCCTTTGACCACACTACCTTATCAGTGATTTCGAATAATAAATTGCCGTCTCTGAATTCTTGATACAAATATTTGAACTCTGGATACTTATTCTCAAGTTGTGATTCTTCAAATGCAAGAATTTTCGCTTCAGAGAATTTTTCAAATTCTGCATCCACGAATTCTGCAATAGTGCTTGCAGATGCCTCTTTCATGTTCAATGCCAAAAACTCAGCGAACGTACTCTGAAGCACTTTATGCTCACCTAAAGAGAATAAAACACCGTGCTTATTCAGGGCTGGGGTTGGATCCCATGTTGCATTAAAGATGCTGGGATCAACCAAACGGTAAAATTCCTCGTAATTGGATTTGTTTAGCTTGTAGTTGTACTCTTTTTTAAGTTTTAGAGCAACTGCCTTCTTGCTTTTGGCTGACCGAGAATCTCGACTGATTTTGCGAGCAAGCAAGGGTTCAATCTCTTCCTTGGTTGGGATGGGCTTGCGTCCCATAAGCTTAAATATGTACCAACCCATGCTGGTTTCGACCGGTTCTGAGATATCGCCTATGTTCTTTAGACCAAATGCGGCTTCTTGAAAATCTGGTGGTTGTTCGCCTACACCAAACCAACGAGTCATACCTCCTCTGCTTCCGGTATTGCGATCGTCTGAATATTTATTAGCGAGATCGGCAAAGTCTTCACCAACCTCTATTTTTTCATAGATTCTATCAATTTCAACTTTGACATCAAGCTTCTCCTCTTCGGTCATTGCATAATTGAATGCTTTAAGAATGATTGCGACTTGAATTTGCCCTCTTGATGGGCGTCGGTCTGTTACCCGAACGATGTGGTAGCCAAATTGGGTTCTAATGGGCTCAGAGATACTACCAACTGGGGTATTGTAAATGGCATTCTCAAAAGGGTAAACTAATTGAAAGGCTGTGTAATAGCCTAAGTCACCCCCGTTTGTTTGAGCTGATGGATCCTCGCTTACCTCCTGAGCAACCAGGCTAAAGTCTTCGCCAGCCATCAGGCGATTTCTGATTTTCACGGCCTTTTGATATGCCCGTAAGGTATCAGATGCAGGAGCGTCGAGCTTAACACCAACCAGTATGTGGCTTGATCGAACCTCCTCTAAACTACGCTCAAAGGCTTCATTAATCAATTGCTGATTCACGGTTTGATCCAGCAAATAAGGTTTGGCAATTTCTTTTCTGTTTCGCTCCAGTTCTTTAATAAACTGATCGGTTGTATCCAATCCAAGGCTCATGGCCTCTTTAACTTTTAATTTGAAATTGATGAACAGATCCAAAGATTCTTGTAGATCTGAGGTGGCATCATTTTGCAAATTTTTATTCAGGATACGAGTGAATTCAGATACCATGACTGGTTCACCGTCTATTGTAAACAATACTTGATCTTGTGCCTGAGTTGAAGTACTTGAAATCAGAGCAAATAAGATCCCTATTAGAAAAACACGTTTCATAGAAATGGATTAATATTCTTTATCGAATTTGTACAACTAAGTTATAACGTTTATGTGCAATATTTGGTATGTCGTTAAGGACTACCTGCTATAGTTTGGCGCTTCACGGGTTATAGTGACATCATGAGGATGGCTTTCGGCCATTCCTGAATGGGTGATCTTAACAAAACGGGCTTGCTGCAGTGCAGCAATATCTTTGGCCCCGCAATAACCCATACCTGCTCTCAAACCACCGATCATTTGGTATATTACTTCACGGAGGTTGCCTTTAAATGGGACTCTTGCTGCAATTCCTTCGGGAACCAGTTTCTTAATGTCATCTTCCACGTCTTGGAAATATCGGTCTTTTGATCCATGCTGCATGGCCTCTATCGATCCCATTCCACGGTATGACTTGAACTTTCGTCCCTGATAAATAATGGTTTCACCTGGAGATTCTTCTGTTCCTGCAAATAAAGATCCAGCCATGATCGAATCAGCTCCTGCGGCTATTGCTTTAACAATATCTCCTGAATAACGAATGCCACCGTCGGCGATGACCTGTGTGTTTGATCCTTTCAAGGCTTTTGATACTTCATAAATTGCCGTCAGCTGAGGCAGACCCACACCAGCAATCACTCGGGTGGTGCAGATTGATCCCGGTCCGATTCCTACTTTAACAGCTGCGGCACCTGCTTTTACTAAGGATTTTGCTCCATCGGCCGTTCCTACATTACCCACGATGAAATCCATGTCAGGGTATTTGGCTTTGGCCTTTTTTATTGTATTTAAGACATTGATCGAATGGCCGTGGGCCGTATCGATAGTAATCGCATCTACACTGGCTTCAACCAGAGCATCAATTCGATCAATGGTGTCAGGTGTTACACCTACGGCAGCTGCTACACGTAGTCTACCTCGATTGTCTTTACATGCATTTGGCCTGTCTCGTGTAATGGTTATGTCTTTGTAGGTTAGCAAACCAACTAACTGGTTTTGGTCATTGACAACCGGCAGTTTCTCAATTTTATGGCGTTGTAAAATCTCAGCAGCCTTGTCCAAATCGGTTGATTCATTAGTCGTAATCAACTTGTCTTTGGTCATGACATCAGACACCTTAGTATCGGTATTAAACTCAAATCTAAGGTCGCGATTGGTGACTATTCCCACCAAATTATTGTTGCTATTGACTACCGGAATTCCACCAATGTGAAATTCATCCATTAAGGCCCGTACATCCCCTACAGTCTGGTCGGGGTGAATTGTAATGGGATCCATGATCATCCCATTTTCGGCACGTTTCACAGACACAACCTGGCGTGCCTGCTCTTCAATTGACATATTTTTATGAATAACGCCGATTCCTCCCTCTCTGGCAATCGCCATGGCTAGTGCTTCCTCAGTTACAGTATCCATGGCTGCTGAAACTATAGGGGTACGCAAACGAATAGCTGGAGTAAACTGAGTAGAGATATCAGCTTCTCTTGGCATTAATTCTGAATATGAGGGAATTAAAAGAACATCATCAAATGTTAACCCCTCTAAATCAACTTTATCTTGCAGAAATGACATGATCGACTTTTTAAGTTCTAATAAATTTGCGCTAAATTACAAAAATCTCAAAGATTTGGAGGCGTACAGAAGAATACTGCAAACCTACTGGGGGTATAACCGGTTTCGTCCACTGCAAGAAGAAATAATATCTTCAGTAGCAGGTGGAAAGGATACTCTTGCGCTCATGCCAACCGGGGGAGGGAAGTCAATAACATTTCAAGTTCCTGCCATGGCGAAACCCGGTCTTTGCTTGGTTGTGACACCACTTATTGCCCTGATGCGAGATCAGGTGAGCCAATTAACTGAGAGAAAGATTAAAGCTGTCGCCATTCATTCTGGACTATCAAGGTTTGAGATCGATGTAGCCCTTGACAATTGCATTTATGGAGATTTCAAGTTTTTGTATCTTTCACCTGAGCGATTGTCCTCACCTTTATTCAAGGCCCGATTAGAGCAAATGCGGGTTAACCTGATTGCAGTTGATGAGGCTCATTGCATCTCGCAATGGGGCTATGATTTCAGACCGTCATATCTCGAGATTTGTAAAATCCGTGAGACATTACCAAATGTACCTATTCTGGCTTTGACCGCTACTGCCACTAAAGCTGTGGCAGCTGACATCCAGAAGCGATTAGACTTCAAAAAGCCCAATATCATCCGTCAGAGCTTTGAGCGAAAAAACTTGGTCTATTGGGTAAGACAAACAGAAGATTAACCACTTTATCTTTTAAAGATTCTACATCAGCAAGCTGGTTCAGCCATTGTCTATGTTCGATCCAGAAGGAAGACGGTAGAAATAGCCAAATTATTGTTTGATAAGGGCATAGCCGCCGATTATTATCATGCTGGATTAGAGTCTGAAGACCGTGCCCGAAAGCAGTTGAACTGGAAATCGAACCGAACAAGGGTCATGGTGTCAACCAATGCTTTCGGAATGGGTATTGACAAAGCAGATGTTCGATTAGTTGTTCACTGGGACTTGCCAGATTCTCCAGAGGCATATTTTCAGGAGGCAGGCCGGGCCGGAAGGGATGGTCGTCAGGCTTTTGCGATATTACTGTTTCACCCAGGAGATAAAGCCTCGTTAAATCAGAGTTTTACTGTTAGATTTCCTGAATTGAACACCATTCGGGCTGTTTATAAGGCTCTAGGTCATTATTTTCAGCTCGTTCCTGGTACTGGAAAAGGCCAGATTTTCGAATTTGATTTGAACGATTTTTCACAGAAATTCGGATTTCATACCCTGGTGGCCTATCATTCACTCAAACACATCGAAAGAGCTGGTTATTTGGTTTTAACCGATGACATTGATTTACCCTCTCGAATTCATTTTAGGGTTGGCAGAGATGATTTATATAAGTTTCAGGTAGTCAATAAGCAATTTGATGGCATTATAAAACTGATATTGCGCCTGTACACGGGTTTATTTATGAATTTTGTTCCTATTAACGAAGCAAAGCTCGCCAAGCATGCAAATACCAAAACTGAAATCATTGAACGAGTTTTTACCCATCTCCATAACCAGGGTATCATTTATTATCTGAAACCGACAAAAAAGCCACGTCTGTTATTTAGCGCAGAAAAGCTTGACGAAAAATCTTTATTATTGCCCGTCGATACCTATGGGTGGCGTGAAAAAGAATCTCGAACCCGTTTGGATACCATGTTTTTCTACGCAGAATCAAATGACCGTTGTCGAAGTCAGATCTTGTTGATGTATTTTGGTGAAAAAGATCCGTTCCGTTGTGGGCAATGTGATTTTTGTAAATCAAATGACCATTCTGATCATGAAGATCCCAATGACATGAAGGATACAATCGTAGAGTTAGTCGGCGATGGCAAGAAGGATATTAAAAGCATTTATGCTGCAATAGATGCTCCAGCAACGGTAGTCGACGATTGTATTTCACAATTGGTAGAAGAAGGTAGATTGACCATGAAAGATGGCTTTTTTTTCCTATAATTGCCAATCAATATGGAATTTGCCAAAAGCATAGAAGCAGAAGAACTCAGTAAGCTGCCACTCACCAAATTTGAAGGACCGGTTACCGTCATTTCTGATCTTGATTCTTTTAATCGCATTGTACCTGAACTTCAGCAATACAAGTGTTTTGGCTTCGATACAGAGACCAAACCAGCTTTCAAAAAAGGGGTCGTAAATCAGGTGGCATTACTCCAATTGGCTACCGAAAATGAAAGTTACCTCTTTAGACTGAATAAGATAGGATTGCCGAATGAACTGATGGCCTTACTCAGCAATAAAGAAATAATTAAAGTTGGTGCTGCGATTCACGATGATATTAAAAGTCTGACCTCATTACGCCATCATAAGCCAAACGGTTTTGTTGATTTACAATCACTGGCTAAGGATTTAGGATTCAATAGTTTTAGTCTGAAAAAGCTATCAGCTATTGTTTTGGGATACCGCATTTCCAAATCCCAGCAGTTATCCAACTGGGAAGCTGATGAATTAACTCGTAAACAAGTTATCTACGCTGCTACTGATGCCTGGATATCATTGCAAGTATACCTGGGCATTAAAAACAATCATCATTAATCTCAAAAATAAAATGGCAGCTAAACGATTTGCCGATTTTGGTCTGCACGAAGACGTAGTGAAAGCCGTTGAAATGATTGGGTACTCAGAGTGTACACCAGTCCAATCACAAGGTATTCCCCCAGTTTTAGAAGGCCGTGATTTAATTGCCTGTGCACAAACGGGTACGGGTAAAACGGCTGCTTATGTATTGCCGGTGGTAAGCCAAATATTAAAAGAACCCAAACCGGGTGTCCAGACATTAGTGGTGGCACCGACCCGCGAATTGGCTATTCAGATTGATCAACAATTTCTTGGTCTTGGATATTATTCTAACGTTAGTTCATTAGCCATTTATGGGGGTAATGATTCTGTGGGATGGGACCAACAAAAAAAGGCTTTAACTACAGGGGTAGATGTTGTTGTCGCTACACCTGGCAGATTAATATCTCATTTGAACCTGGGCTATGTGAATCTAAATGAACTGCAAATCCTCATTCTGGATGAATCTGATCGGATGTTAGATATGGGATTTCATGAGGATATTATCAAAATAAAAACCCACTTACCTAAGCGGATTCAAACGCTTATGTATTCGGCTACTATGCCACCGAAAATCCGTCAATTGGCCAATCAACTCATGATAGATCCTGTTGAAGTCAATATTGCGATTTCCAAGCCAGCAGATAATGTTATGCAGGCCGCTTACTTGGTTTATAACGAGTACAAAGCCAAATTGGTCTCTCATTTATTGCGCGGAAAGGATCAGGAGAGGGTAATTCTGTTCTCCGCCACAAAAGTGGGCGTCCGAGAAATAGCCAAAGCCTTGAAAGGTATGAAACTCCTGGTTGGTGAAATACATTCAGACCTCGCTCAAAAAGATCGGGAGGAAACACTTCGACTTTTCAAAGCCCGGAAATTCCAAGTTTTGGTTGCAACTGATATCGTATCACGGGGTATTGATATCGATGGGATCGATCTAATAATTAATTACGACGTTCCTAAGGATGCCGAAGACTACGTTCATCGGATTGGTCGAACGGCCAGAGCGAAACGATCAGGAGTCGCCATTACTTTTATCAATGACAAAGACCAGAATGACTTTCAAAAGATTGAGCAACTGATTGAACGTTCTGTTGTGAAATCATTTCCTCCGGATGGGATTGGAGATGGACCTTTGTATAAACCAAGAAAGCAACAATACCGAAAGAAATCATACAAAAAGAAGCGCTGAATCAGCCTTTTGTAAAAGCGATTGACCCAGGCTTAGAAAGTCTATGGTTATACACATATCCTCCTAAATCAAAAGCCTTGATTTCTTCAATTTCCGTTATTCTATTTTCAATTATATAGCGTGTCATAAGTCCTCTGGCGTTTTTACCATAAACGGTTAAGAACTTATACCCTCCGTTATGAAAGTCTTTGAACGTAACTTCAACAACAGGTACACCTAGCTTTTTCAGATTGAGTGCCTTTGAATATTCATTTGAGGCCAGATTTATTACAGCCTTGCATTGATTCTCTTGGATGTGTTTTTTCAATAAACGGGTTAGTCGGCCTTCCCAAAAATTATATAAGCTTTGACCTCTTCGGTTCTTTAATTTAGTACCCATTTCGAGCCGATAGGGTTGGATATTGTCGAGTGGTCTAAGAAGACCAAACAAACCCGAGAGAATCCTCAATCTCCGCTGTGCGAAGGTTAAATCTTCAGATGACCATTCCCAGGCACTTGCACCCCGATATACTTCTCCCTTAAAGCTTAATAAGGCAGGATTGTAATTCCAGGCTCTTGAATCTGGATTCCATGTTGCATATCTTTCAAAGTTAAGTTGGGCCAGATTGGGATTAATGACCATCAGTGCTGCCAGATCAGTTGGTTTCAGTTTTTTAAGGCAATTGACCAGGTAATTGGCCTCTTTAATGAATTCGGGCTGACTGAGCTGAATATCACGCTTCACCGGATCATTCTCAAGCGTTTTAGCTGGTGACAATAGAATCATCATGTGCTGTCAATTTTATACCTTTGACACCCCAATCACAATTAAAGGATGCCAAGGTGAAGCAAATTTACAAGAAGCAATTTGAAAACCTATTTGAGATAGTCTCAGCAACTGACCCGGTCGCAGGTGAGAAATTGCAACCTTTGGTGCATCTCTGGGATAATTGGCTAAACAAGGATGGAGATGAGGAGTTATTACTTGACCTGAAATGGGCCCTGAGCCTGGCCGAGATTCTGGTTATAGAGTTCAGGCTTGGCCTTCATTCGGCACTATCAGCTTTTCTTTGGCGCCCAGTTTCGAAAGACCTAATTGGGTTAGATGATATTAAGTCTGACTTTGGTAGAACGGTTGCCTTAATTGTGAAAGGCCTGGTTCGTCTGGAATCAATGGACATGAGTAAAACTGAGATACACTCTGAAAACTTTATTCAGTTGTTGCTTAGCATGTCGACTGATGTTCGGGTGATCCTGATCAAAACCGCTGAACGTCTGATTGCCATCCGGGAGGTTGAGAAGAGTAACCCTGAGATAGCCCACCGAGTAGCTATTGAATCAAGAGATTTATTTGCCCCTATTGCTCACCGTTTGGGACTGTACCTGATTAAATCTGAGTTCGAGGAGAGGGCGATGAAGCAGTTAGATGAGAAGGCCTATCGGTCAATTGCCAGAAAACTCAATGAAACAAAGAAATCAAGAGAAACATATATTCAACGTTTTATCGCCCCGATTGAGGACAAACTCGACGAGCGTGGATTTCGCTGTGACATCAAGGGACGTCCAAAATCGATACACTCGATTTACAATAAAATGCAGCATCAGGGAGTGGAATTTAACGAAGTCTACGATTTATTTGCAATTCGCATTGTCCTTGATTCGTTAGGTGAGCAGGAAAAATCTGATTGCTGGCAGGTCTATTCAATTGTGACTGATCAATACCAGCCAAATCCCAATAGATTGCGCGATTGGATATCAACACCAAAGGCAAACGGGTACGAAAGCTTGCATACCACCGTAATTGGACCCGATGGGAAATGGGTAGAGGTTCAAGTCAGAACGAGGCGAATGGATGAGATTGCTGAGCACGGGCATGCTGCACACTGGAAATACAAAGAAGATAAGGATGAGGATCGGAAAGACCACTGGCTGGATGGATTACGTGATGCCTTGAATGCCCCAGAGCTAAAGGCAGAAGATGATTCAAGCTCGGCCAAAAAGGAATTATACTCAAAGCAAATATATGTATTCACTCCTTTAGGTGACCTTATAAAGCTAAGTCGCAAGGCTACGGTGTTGGATTTTGCTTTTGCTGTTCATACCAATGTAGGGTACCACTGCACGGGTGGAAAAGTTAATGGGCGGATTGTTCCTATCAAACACAATCTGGTCAATGGAGATCAGGTGGAGATTCTGACCTCCGCTCAGCAAAAACCAAAAACAGATTGGCTTAACTGGGTCAATACCTCCAAGGCCAAAACCAGGATCAAACGGGTTCTGAAAGAGGCTAACTATCGAGATTCAGACGAAGGAAAAGATACCTTGAAGCGGAAATTTGAGCAGTGGAAGATTAAATATGATGTGACTACTATTCACCGTTTGGTCAATGAGTTGAATCTGAAGCATGCCCTGGATTTGTATCAGCAGGTGGCTGACAATAAGGTTGATTTGAATCAGATCAAAGAGTTACTAAAGACCAAGGATCCAGCCGAGTATCATAAAACAAAACCTGAAACTGATAAATCTATCGATAGCTTTGTTAAATCAACAGTTCAACAAGAGGACTATTTGATTATTGATGAAAAACTTGATCAGGTTGACTATCGAATGGCGAAATGCTGTAATCCGATATATGGAGACGAGGTATTCGGATTTATCAAAGTGAGCGAAGGTACCAAGATTCATCGCATCAATTGTCCGAATGCAGCTCAGATGTTAAAAAGGTATCCATATCGAGTAGTAAAGGTTCACTGGACTGACAGGCATGGGAATGAAGCCAGTTTTCCTGTAAACATTCGGATAACAGGAATTGATGATATTGGTATTGTAAATGAAATCAGTAAGGTTATTTCCAGTGATTTGAGAGTGAACATGCGAGCCATGAACATATCTTCAAATGATGGCATTTTCATTGGTCAGATAACACTGGTCGTTCAGGATAAGCAACACCTGGCGACTATCATCGATAAAGTAGAACGAGTAAAAGGAGTCATTTCAGTGCTCCGCTCAGACGAATAAGAGTTATGGAAAAGGCAAAAACGTTTACTCTCATAGCAGACCAGTTAGGCATCAACGACTTTCAGGTTGCCAACACCGTTGAACTATTGGAACAGGGGGCAACAATTCCCTTTATCAGCCGGTATAGGAAAGAGAAAACCGGGAGTTTAGATGAGGTGGCAGTGATGAACATACAGAAAGCCTGGACAAAAGCACTTGAACTTGAAGCCCGAAGAGAATCGATTCTTAAAAACCTGGCTGAATTGGGTGTGCTTACTGATGAACTGGAAAGAAAGATTGATGCCGTTGCAAGCCTACCGGATTTGGAAGATATTTACTTGCCATATAAACCTAAACGCAAAACACGGGCAACAAAGGCCAAAGAACTTGGCCTGGAACCATTAGCAAAAATTCTGATGTCCCAGCGTGAATGGCAGCTCGAGAATAAAGCCGAATCGTTTCTGTCTGATGGGGTGCCTGATGTCGAGTTTGCACTGGCCGGTGCAAGAGATATAATTGCTGAATGGATAAATGAGAATATTAGAGTTCGTCAATCTCTTCGTAACCTTTTTGAAAGAGAGTCTGTTATACAATCATTTGAATCATCAAAAAGTACTGAGGATAAACACAAGTTCAGTGATTATTTTGAGTATTCAGAACGACTGAGCCGTTGTCCTTCACATCGCCTGCTGGCTGTTTTTAGGGGCGAACGTGAACAGCAGCTCAAAGTGCAGATACAACCCAATGAGGAGCGAGCCATCGAACTTATAGAACGAATAATCATCAAAGCTGACAATCCCTCAGCTGACCAGGTTGGGATTGCTATAAAAGATGCCTATAAACGCTTGCTATCTTCATCCCTGGAGAATGAGATTCGTTCGCAGTTTAAAAATTCGGCTGATGAACAGGCTATTCAGGTGTTTGCTGAGAACCTTGAGCAGTTGTTGTTGATGCCTCCGCTTGGTCAAAAGCGCATTCTGGCTCTTGATCCAGGTTATCGAACCGGGTGTAAGTTGGTTTGCCTGGATGGCCAGGGTGTCTTGTTACACAATGAAACAATTTTTCCTCATGCTCCCCAGAATGAGAAGAAGCAAGCGTCTCGGAAATTGTCTTCTTTGGTTTCAACCTATAAAATAGACGCCATTGCTATTGGAAATGGGACGGCAAGCAGAGAAACTGAACAATTCATTCAACAATACATCAGGTTTGATCGAAAGGTACAATTATTTGTTGTGAATGAAAGCGGAGCTTCTGTGTATTCAGCATCAGCCCTGGCCAGAGAAGAGTTTCCCGAGTACGATGTGACAGTACGAGGAGCTGTGTCAATTGGAAGAAGATTGATGGACCCGCTGGCCGAGCTGGTTAAAATAGACCCAAAATCAATAGGTGTTGGTCAATATCAACACGATGTAGACCAAAAGAAGCTGCAAGATAGTCTCAATCAGGTGATTGAATTGTGTGTTAACAAAGTTGGAGTCCATTTAAATACAGCTGGTAAATACCTGCTTCGGCATATATCGGGACTGGGGCCACAACTGGCAGAGAATATCGAACATTACATTCATGAACATGGTCCGATTGCATCTCGAAGAGAACTGCTCAAAGTACCGAGAATGGGAGCAAAAGCATTTGAACTCTGTGCAGGATTCCTTCGGATTCCCGAGGCCGTTAATCCCTTGGATAACACTGCTGTACATCCAGAACGATACGACCTGGTTAAGCGTATGGCAAAAGACCAGTCGCTCAATCTATCAGATTTAGTAGCAAATAAGGATGTTCTGCAGAAAATTAACCTGACTCAGTATACTGATTCAGAAGTCGGTCTACCAACATTAAGAGATATCGTATCGGAGCTTGACAAACCGGGACGGGATCCCAGAGGAATCATCCGGGTCTTTCAATTCGATCCTAACGTACATAGCATTAATGATTTGCGTCCCGAAATGGTTTTGCCGGGTATTGTGACCAACATTACCGATTTCGGTGCTTTTGTAGATATTGGCGCCAAACAGGATGGATTGGTACATATTTCCCAGATGGCCACTTCTTTCATTAAACATCCAAATGAAGTAGTTAAAATCAATCAGCAACTTCAGGTTCGTGTGCTATCAGTGGATGCGCATAGAAAGAGAATTCAACTGAGCATGCTGGATATCTAAACGGTCATATTCTTCCTTTTTCCCAAATTCATTGCTTACTTCTAACTGTTGCTGCGATCAACTGTGGCACCATTCTTGGCTTACTAATCAGGAATGAATAAAAGACTTTGACTATAAGAAACAGACTCATGGAACACTTAGGAAAAGTAAGTATTATGATATTCAGTAATTTAGTAACAAAAGCAAGGTTGCATGTGGCAGGTTTGACTTGATCATGTAGGCTTATTTTGCTCCAATTTTTGGAAGAAATGAGTTGAAATATGGAAAAAAGAACACATTGAGTGCAACACAAACATACGCGATAGCCTTGGTTTTTATGGCCATGATCTCAGTCGGATTGATGGTGTTTGGGTGGTTTAAAAAAAGTAATCCCCTAGGCAGAAGTTATTCAGGACTTATGATGGTCATTTCTGCATGGATTATCTTGTTCGCTGTGGTGTTGTTGGTTCCTGAAAGCCTCACCAGATTATTCAGCACCCTGGAGTACATGGCTATTCTGGCTCTACCAGTGGCCTGGTTGATGTTTGCCTATGCTTTCTCTGGCATACGGGGATGGAATACGCCAGGCTCTATCATCATTATTCTTGTTTTACCTGTTGTGCTATTTGTAGTTGCCGTGATTTACCCAGATACTGGTTTGTTATACAATCACCATGCTGTTTTTGATCATGTTCCTCAAGTCATCTTTCCTAACCGGACTAAGTTATGGCTCATTATACACATAATCATTGCCTTAACTTATTTTATCGTTGGTACTGGGCTTATGTTGCGTAAGATCAATAACAGTCCTCAGGTTCAATCAAACCAAGCGGTTGTTTTGACGATTGGAGTTTTAGTACCCTGGATTGGAAATATTACTTTCATATTGAGAATCATGCCATTTCACAATTTTGATCTGGCACCTTTTGTTTTTGCATTGGCCGGAGCCCTTCTGGCCTGGGGTTTGTTTTACAATCGATTCATCAATATCATCAACCTGGCTCAACGCCTATTAATTGAGCGCATGAGCGATGGTGTGATCATTCTGGATAAACAAAACTGGATCTTGGATATGAATACTGTTGTACAAGCTATATTCAGAGTTCAAAAAGCGAATATCATAGGGCAGCCGATCCAAAACCTGCTGAAGCCTTTCCCTGAAATAGTTCCTTTGATGCGGCACACCACCAGAAAGAATGAAGAGATTATTATTCCACAGGGAAACTCTATGCGGTATTATAATCTGGATATCAGTCCCATATTCTCTGATAAAGGAAGCAATATGGGTAAAATGCTCTTGTTTAAAGAGACAACGGAGTTGAAGGAAACGATGAAACGCTGGGAAGATGCCTCCGAACGGGCACGAGATGCTGAAAATCTAAAATCAGCCTTCCTCGCCAACATGTCACATGAAATAAAGACCCCCATGAATGCCATCATGGGATTCTCAAATTTGCTTGATGATTCGTCGGTATCAGAAAATGAGCGTCAGGAGTTCATCGACCACATCAAGAATAGTGGAACTTCGCTGCTTAGATTGATCGATGATATTATTGACGTGTCAAAACTGGATTCTGGGCAAATCGAATTGAAGAAAGAAGCAGTTTCCTTGCGTCGCTTAATGAGTGAGTTATATGCGCATTTTAGCAATGAGATACTTGAATCAGGACGAACAACTGTAGATTTGGTACTGGGTGAGGATATTAGTAAACTGAACTATTTCACAATAGGTGATATAGAAAGGATACGTCAGGTCATGTTTAACCTGATTGACAATGCAATTAAATTCACGAAAACCGGACAAATTGAAATTGGTGTAACTAAGCAGGAAGGTCCATTTCTTGAATTCTACGTTACTGACACCGGAATAGGTATCCCATATGAAAAACAGCAGATCATATTTGAACGCTTTGGGCGTGTGGCTACCACGACCCAGCAAGAGTACAGCGGTACAGGCCTCGGACTTTCACTCTGCAAAGATCTAGTACGATTATTTGGAGGTGAAATTTGGGTCGAATCAATCTAT
>CAYUGX010000029.1:0-24234 GCA_964444375.1 uncultured Porphyromonadaceae bacterium
ACCAGCTGCTTTTATCTTGTCTGTGGCGATCTTGGCTATCTGGTGACCACTACTGCCTTCAATGTACTCAGCCATATAGATATCGGCCATTTGCACTGCATTGGCCAGGGCTTTCTTTAATCCGGCAGGTGCATCTTCTTCTCCAATATGACAGACATATGCATGCCATTGCATATCGGTACAAAGTCGCAGATATCTGAAACCAACATCACAATGAAGTAGATCGCCCCGGTGTATGACCCTGGGCTTGTCTTTGTACTTTACTTGCATATCGGGATGTCGAATCACATTGATATAGGGAGGGAACCAGGCCTCGAAGCCCAGTTGTGTGATTCGATCACGAATCCACCACATGACCTCATCAACGGTGGTTACATCGGGGACAATTACCCCATTGGAATAAAACTCTGAAATCAGGTCGTGTTGAATGCCGCAGATATATCGATAAAGACTCAGCTCCTGTGGACTGCGTGTTTCAAGCCAACCAATGCACAGTTTCTCAGCAGAAACCAATCGCTTTTGGTACCGTGGACTGAGGTGTTCAAGAAGCTTTTTATGCAGTGAGGCAGATAATCCATCGGCTGACCTGAAGGTTTCAGACAGGTTAATCCCAATCGCTTGGGGATCTTTCTCTTTGATCCAGCCTGCCAAGAACTCAAACTGAGGAATCGAACGATCTGTCCATATGTTTTTATACAAACCGCCGCCGCCTCCAAAACATAATCTTTCAATTTCACCTCCGTCACCTGGATCATAAAACAAGATCATGGTGGTTCTTCGTGCATGCATATTGGGCTCAGGAAAAAGTGTCCAAAAAACCGGATCTTCATTGGTTTCGCGGCAAATGGTTAACCAGAGATCAATCTGTTCTCGCTCCATTAATTCCGGAATAATATGATCCAGACGCCATTCGAGAATCTCATTGCTTATTTTGGCGCGGTCTTGCTCGGGTAGAACATTGTGAATTTCTCCAATTAATTGAGGGTTTTGGGCGAAAGCTGCAGTAATAAAAATAAGGAGGGCAGCCAGGAGGTTAAACTTTTTCATGAGCTGTTGTAAAGCGTTTTTGATGAAGGCATTATTTTGTAGATTTGAAGATAAACCAAATTGCCTGAAAATGAAAAATATGCGTTGTATTTTCGTTTTAGCAGCTTCGCTAGTACTTGTATTATCGAGCTGCAGTCAAGAGCCCGTTGAGCCAGCAGATCTGATCATCAAGAATGCAAACATCCTGACAATTGATGCCGATAATCCAAACGCTGAGGCCATTGCAATAAAAGGGGAATGGATAGTTGCGGTCAGTTCAAACAGAAAGATAAATAAATACATTGATGAAGCTACCCAGGTCATAGATGCAGAGGGAAGATTAGTGTTTCCCGGGTTCAATGATGCCCATGCTCATTTTGGGCCTTTGAATCCTGATTATATCGAACTCAGATATATTACTGACCCGACTGAGATCACCAGGCGTGTGGCTGAGAAAGTGAAGGCGACTGAGCCCGGTGTCCTGATCCGAGGAGGTCATTGGGAGCATGAGATGTTCACTACCAAGGAGTGGCCAACAAAAGAGCTGCTGGATGAAGTTGCGCCAGATAATCCGGTTGTGTTGTCACGTGCAGACGGACACTCTGTACTGGTAAATTCATATGTGCTTACTGCATCTGGTATTACAAAGGACACTCCGGATCCATTCGGTGGAGAAATTCAGAAAGACCCAACTACAGGGGAGCCGACGGGGATATTTAAAGAATCTGCAATGGGATTATTGAGATACAATGCTAAACAAGTTGAATTATCGGATGAGGAGCAGAAAGCCAAGTCAGATCAGGGATGGAAGGCGGCTTTTGACTACGCTGCTCGTTTGGGAGTAACGTCTATCCAATATCCGGGTGGAGGCAATGCCGATTTTTTTAGGATATGGCAAGAGCGTGGGTTGTTAAAAGTACGGATTGATGTGGCTGGGCGACTTACCGATAATCAGGAGGCTCTGGCTCGTTATGATGCAGTCAGGCAAGCCTATCCCCAGGAGGGCAACTGGATTCGCTTTGGCTACATGAAAGGATTTATTGACGGCACACTGGGATCTGGAACGCTGCTTCTCTTTGATCCCCTAAGTGATGAGCCCGAGAAGACAGGATTGCCTCAAATGACCTACGAAGAATTGGAAAAGCGGGTGCTTTCCAGTGATGCAATGGGTTTTCAAATCGGAATCCATGCTATTGGTACCAAGGCGAACCACTGGATATTGAACGCCTATGAAAAAGCCGCCGAAGTTAATGGCAAAAGAGACGCAAGACATCGCAGTGAACATGCCCAAATTCTGATCGATGAGGATATCCCACGTTTTGCTGATTTGGGTGTTGTAGCATCCATGCAACCCACACATTGCATTACCGATAAGCGATTTTGTGAAAAGCGCATTGGTCTGGAAAGAAGTAAGGGTGCATATGCCTGGCGTCGTTTACTTGATGCCGGGGTAAAACTGGCCTTCGGAACGGATTATTCGGTTGAGCCCCTTGAACCCATGGAGGGCTTGTATGCTGCTGTAAGCCGGAAAGACCGGATGGGCGAAGAAGGTGAAGGCTGGTTTCCTGACCAGAAATTAACAATGGAAGAAGCCATCGAATACTATACCCTCGGTGCCGCCTATGCACAATTCATGGAAGATCGAAAAGGGATGCTCAAAAACGGATACCTGGGTGATTTAGTTATTGTCGATCAAAACCTGCTGGAAATTCCAGAAGAGGATATCATGAAAACCCAAGTTGACTACACCATTGTAGGAGGAAAAATCGTCTATAAACGTTGAAATTAATAATCGATGTCCAGAGTCCCGATGTCCCGAATCCCAATTCCCAGATTCCCTGAACTATGCTAAAAGTACTATTACTATTCTTGTCGTTGGCCTTTTGTTGCTGCTTCTGCAGTCGAGAGCTCATAGAAGTTGAAGCGGATGGGTATTTCACTGATTCAAGAGACAGCATGGTCTATCCCTTTGTTGAGATAGGAGACCAGACCTGGTTAATGAAGAATGTGTCATATGTCTCCGAAAAAGGGTGTTTTGCTTATAAGGATGATGAAAAATATGTGAAGGATTATGGCCGGTTATACACCTATGACGCCGCGGTGAAAGTATGCCCTGAAGGATGGCACTTGCCCTCAGACAAGGAATGGAAAGACCTGGAAGTGTATTTGGGTATGGATATCCATTCTGCCGATAGTCTTGAGTGGCGACGTTCTGGTGATGTGGCTTTGGCTTTAAAAAATCAGGCTGGATGGTGGTCGGGTGGCAATGGATCAAATACCTCAAAGTTCAGTGCCTTACCCGGAGGAATTCGAACCGAAGAAGGACTATTCGATGTGTTTGGAGACGTGGCTACGTTTTGGTCTTCAAGTTATACCTCTGAGAGTCATGGCTGGGGAAGAGCCATGATATATTATGAAACAGGTGTTTTTAGGTGGCGCTACAGTAAACTTGATGCGTATTCGGTTAGATGCATAAGAGATACTAACTAGAAATCGCATCCTGTATCGCCGACTCAATTCTGGGCTTATCATAGGGCTTAGAAAGACAATCAATAATTAGTCCTTTTTCAATACATGCAGCGATTTCAGCTGTTAGCCCATATCCAGTCAGAATATAGCATTTTGCATCCGGCCTTGTTTCCTTAATCGTACTGATGAACTCTAAACCATTCATGGCCGGCATTTTCATGTCACTGATTATTAGTCTAATATCAGGATTCTCAGCCAATATCTGTAATCCGTTAGTTCCACTATTCGCCGTCAATATGTTATATTTTTTACCAAAATTGATTGTGAAAAGTTGAAGATTGATCAATTCATCATCAACATATAAGACTTTAGATTTCTCCATAACTGATCAGTTTGACGGTAAAGTAATTATTGCGTTAGTCCCTCTATTCTTCTCCGAATGGAAATCCAGGGTACCATTGTGTTCATTGATTATAGTATACGATATGGATAATCCCAGTCCAGTTCCCTGGCCTGGATCTTTTGTGGTGAAGAATGGGTCGAGTATTTTTGAAAGATTATCATCACTTATACCGCATCCGGTATCTGAGATTTCGATTTGCACTGTATCTTTGTTTTTCTTTGAATGAATGGTTATTCTACCCTTACCCTCTATTGCCTGGATGGCGTTTGCCAAAATGTTGAGAAATACTTGATGCAATTTGCCGACATTACCTGTGCATTGTAGTTGATCTGATGTATAGTTAGTTACAATTTCAATTCTGTCTTCAAGCTTGTTTTTAAGCATCATCAAGCAATTATCAATAATTGCAGGTATATCACAGAGCTCATCTGATCTGTCTTGCATTCTACTGAACTCATTTAGCCCTTTTACGATTTTTGCTGATCGATCAATACCTGTTTTTAAGCTGTTTAAAAGCATATTGATCTTGGGGTCGGTTTTGACTTGTTCTTTGAAGATATCCTCAAACCCTAAAAAGCTGCCCATGATAAAATTGAGGGGATTGTTGATCTCATGTGCTATTCCGGCTGTAAGAACACCCAGTGAAGCCATTTTTTCTGACTGTACCAACTGTGCTTGTGCTTCTTTAAGGTGTTTTAGAGCAATTTCGAGTTCCTGGGTACGCCTATTGACCATGCTCTCCAAATGATTGCGATACTTTTCAAGTTCAACTTCTGCTTGTTTTCGCTCAGTAATATCTATTTCAATTCCATCCCATATGATATGTCCATTCGGGGCCCTACGAGGAGCTGAAGTAAGCAAATGCCAGTGGATTGCACCTGAGGGGAGCTTCATTCGGGCTTCAGCAACAAAAGGTTTAAACTCCTCTAGTGCTTTAGCCTCCCGGGCAGCTAATTCTGGAAGGTCTTCTTCGAATATTTGGCCGTACAATAATCCCGCATCACGGAGCACTTCATCAACAGTGAGTTCGTGAATTTTTTCAACCCCTGCACTGACATAGGTGAATTGGCGCATCTGACCGTCTTTTCCCATATCTAATTGGTAAGTCATTCCTCCAGGTATGTTATCACTCAGATTACGTAGACGTGCTTCAGTTTGACGCATCAAAGAAATATCCCGGCCTTCTGGTACAACGTATAAAACTTCGCCATTATCATCTTTTACCGGATTAAATGAAAAGTCAATATTCCGAATTTCTCCTGACGGAGTTGGATGAGTAGTTTCAAAGCGAATAAATTCTCCTTTACAAGCACGTTCGAATGCGCTTTTCACTTCTTGCTTCTGTTCGCTAGTCCACCAAGGTCCGTCCCAGAACAATTGTCCTAATGCCTCTGATTCCTCAATGCCTGCAAACAGTAACGCTGTTCTGTTAGCAGCCAACAACCTACCATTGGTATCGATAAGGCCAGTTAGCTGAAAGTGGTGATCGAATATGGCATGTAGCTTTCTTTCGTTATCTAGCAAAGCATTTTCTGCTTTTTTCCTTTCTGTAATATCCGTAAGAATATCAGCATAAAACCGTGGGTTTCCGTCTTGATCAAGAATAACAAAATAGTTCTCATCGGTCGGAATCGAGCGACCGTCAATAGTCAATAGTTCAAGTTCACCTTGCCATGAACCTTCATCAAGTAAGGTTGGTATAACCTCTTCATTGATCTTTTGAGACAGGTGAGGCGGATAGTATGTAGATGGGAAATTTTTTCCCATACAATCATTTAAAGATTTTTCTCCGAGCATGGTAACCAGGGTTGGATTTGCATAGACAATGTGTCCTTTGAGGTCAGCCATGCTCATACCATATTGACTGGCTTGAGCAAATCCTAAAAATCGAGAAGCGGTCTCAAAACGCTCTTCCTCAGCTTTTTTGCGATCACTTATATCTCGGATGACTGCAACAACTACCTCTTCTCCATTCCATTTCATCGGACTGAGTAGAATCTCAGTTGGAAAGTCTGTGCCATCCTTTCGGCGATGTACCCACTCGAATAGTGTGCCTTTCCCCTCAAATCCAACAGACAGCAATTCACCAGCCTTTTGCTGTGAGGTGATTCCGTCTGGCTGCATCAAAGGGGATACATCAGCTGGATGATTTTGGCAGAATTCCTCTTTGCTGTCGTATCCAAACAACTGCAGAGTGGCTTCGTTACAATCTACGAATCCATCAATTGTGGAAATTACTATGGCGTCACGTGAGAATTTAAAAACCGACCTGAATTTTTCCTCACTATCTTGAAGAGCCTGAGTCCTTTTATTTACCATCAGGCCCATACTTCGGATCCAAATAAGTACCAATAAAGCAGCTAGTATGAAGCCCAGGCCAATACTAACTAATAGATGTTCGGTGAACCAGGATCCTAGGTTGATAAATATCGATGCTTCTGATCCGTGAGTGTTGACCTGGGCAATGACATGTTGGGAGGATAACAGAATTAATGCACTGATCCCTGTTAGATTAACATGATTGCCAGTTGATTTTTTCATCGGCTCATTACATCTTGATTACAAATTTGAATTATCCGCTGCCGGATGTGTCACAATCCTGAGATTGTTTTACAAACCAGACTGTCCTTATAAAGTTAGCATAAATCGCAGAATTTGCATGGTCGACAATAAATAGTCATCCACTTATCAACCTCCTGGTTTGGTTACTCTATTGCCAAATTCATCGATTCGTTAACTAATATCCCAACCCAAGTCTTTATCTTTCTGGGCATCTTCTTGCTCCTGCAGCATCAATTGCTCGAGCTCTTCAAAGTGCTGTTTCACATCTTGGAGATAATTGTGATGATCACGTCTTATTTTGGCAAATTCACGGTCAGCTTGTTCATCATGCTTGGCAAATTTGTGGGCCAGGCGCAGAATCTGATACTTCCTATAACCTAAACCAGCAATAGCATCGGTTGCCATGCGCATGGCAGTATCAAAAGATTCTTTGTAAACGTGATCAACGCCTTCATCATACAGGTCGTATTCGTTTTGCCAGTTAATTGCCCTGGAATAAATTTCAAGATGTGGAAAGTGCTTTTTTACGGTTCGTACAATCTGCATGATTTTGTCTTCTTCATTGACGGTAATAATTAAGGTCTTTGCCTTTTGAGCTCCTGCATTTTCTAGCAAATCACGCCGTGATGCATCCCCATAATATACCTTAAGCCCTAATTTCCTTAGGAAATCGACATTGCTTGGATCAATATCCAAGTAAGTGGCCTTAAGTCCGTATGCCTGAATGAATCGCCCGATAACACTTCCCATCTTTCCAAAACCAGCAATGATAATTGGATTTTGTTCAGAAATCTGGTCTGCAGGTATTTTTTCAGCTTCTTTGGTGCCAAAACGGGGCTGTATCAGCCGCTCATTTAATAGCATGATCAAAGGAGTAAGCCCCATTGATAAAGCGACTACAGCAATCAGGGTATTGGCCTGATCGGGTTCCAAAACCTGATTCGATAGTGCAAAGGAAAACAACACAAAAGCAAATTCACCACCCTGTGCAAGCGAGAATGAAAAGAGAAAGTTGTTGTCTAATCCCATTCTGAAAACCTTTCCGATGATGAACAGTATGATAAACTTCACCATGATCAATCCCACCACCAATTCTGTGATTACTATGGGATTGTCTCCAACCAGCTTAAAGTCGATGGAAGCGCCAATGGCCAGAAAGAATAAGCCCAGTAAGAGACCTTTGAAAGGTTCAATATCGGCTTCGAGTTCGTGCCTGAATTCACTTTGAGCCAGAATGACACCTGCTAAGAAGGTGCCGAGTGCCGGAGAAAGACCCACCTTATTCATCAATACAGCGATTGAAATTACGAGCAATAAAGCGGCTGCCGTAAATATCTCACGCAAGCGTGTTTTGGCCAGAATTCTGAAAACAGGATCGACCACGAAACGGCCTGCAACCACAATGGCTGTAATGGCTCCCAGCATGATCATTGTTTGAGCCCAAACAGGGAGGCCAGCGGTCCAGGTGAGTGCTTCTACATGCTGGCCAGAATGTGCAATTGAATCCGTTTGATCTCTGGCCAGAAGAGGCATCAAGGCTAAGATTGGAATAATAGCCAGGTCTTGAAACAGCAATACTGAAAATATATTTTTACCACCGGTAGTGTCTTCGAGGTTCTTTTCATGCAGGGTCTGCAGGACAATAGCTGTAGACGATAATGCCAGGGTCAGTCCAATAGCAAGAGACACGCGCCAATCCAATTTAAGAACTAAACCGATACCCATAATAACCAGGGCAGTTAGGCCTACTTGTATTCCACCTAGCCCCAGAATGGGAATTCGCATCTTCCAGAGCAAATTCGGACGAAGCTCCAAACCAATCAAAAAAAGCATCATCACCACTCCAAATTCAGCAAAATGCAGAACATCCTGCCCCTCTTCTCCAATCAGGTGCAAACCAAAAGGTCCAATGATGATCCCAGCCAGTAAATATCCCAGCACAGATCCTAAACCAAGTCGTTTAGCAATAGGTACCGAGATAACGGCCGCCGCTAAGTATACAAATGCTTGAAATAAAAAGTCCCCTTCATGCATAATCTTAATTCTTACTGAGTAAACCTCAATCCTTGCTGTAAACCTTGTCCCCGCAAAAGCGGGGATCTCACTGCTAACTGAAAACCTTGTCCCCGCGAAAGCGGGGATCTCACTGCTAACTGAAAACTATATCTAAGAATCAATCAACTGTTTAATATACTGTTGCAATCGCTCTTTCGCCGCCAGTATCTCATCGTACTGTATTTCATGCGTGCCATGCACGGTGAAGGGCGGTATGTAGTTCATTTTACACATTCGGGCGGTCTGCTCAATCGGAGCCAACAACTGCCGGATGTCAAAACGCTCAGGATCATCATGGTGGTAGGCCATTAATGGCCCTCCGGTAGTGACAACGTTAAATAATATTTTCCCTTTCAAAGCATTTCCATGACTTCCATAGGCCCATCCATGTGTCAGTACCAAATCCTGCCATTCTTTTAAGATGGCTGGAGTGCTGTACCAATACAGAGGATGCATGAAAATAATGATGTCATGAATCAATAAAAACTCCTGCTCACGCGAGATGTCAATATTCAGATCCGGGTAGGCCTGATACAAATCGTGAAAGGTAATGTGATCCAATTGATCAAGTCCCTGAATGAGAATTTTATTCACCCTCGACTTCTCCAGAGCCGGATGGGCAAATAGTATCAATGCTCTCTTTTTCATCAGTGGTGGAACAAATAGTTATAAGAATGGTTAAATTTAATAGATATGCCTTCATTTTCGTAGTTTTGTTTAACTCATCCAAGCCAAAACTTAACATCATGAGAAAATTCAGTCTTGTTTTCCTGACCCTGTCACTACTGTTGCCATTCAATGCCTGCCAAATGGGCGCGGGCGATGATGCATCAAAGCGCGAAGCCTATGCTCCCTACGTTCAAGGACATACGGCCGGCGTTATCGCTTCAACTGATCCGGTGCGTCTTTTTTTAACGCAGGAAGTGCCTGGGATTGGGATCAATGAGTTATTGTCAGACAAAGTAGTCAACATTGACCCCCAGATCGATGGTGATTGTCTGTATATGGGCGATGGTTTAGTTGAGTTTAAGCCTGCAAAAGGGTGGGAGAATGGGAAGTCATATACTTTCACCATTCATCTGGATCAGCTCATACAGATCCCAAAAAACTTAAAACAATTCTCTTTTGATTTTGATGTCATTCCGCTTGATTTTTCGGTTATGAAAGGGGGGATTAGCCTGAATCCTAAAGACATGAGCATCGCGGCCTATCAAGGCAAAATTAGATTATCGGATCAAATTAGTCTGGATGACCTCCGAGCCTGTTTCACCCTGGCCAGCGAAGTAGGATCTCCAGAATTGGAGCTAGAACTAATAAATGATGATTATGCCCGATATGAAATCATAAATCTGGAAAGGGCAGATGAAAACTATGATATCACCTTGAAATGGAATGGTCGTAATGTTGGGATCAACCAAAGAGGAGACCTCTCTATAACAGTACCGGGAAAGAACCAGTTTGATTTGCTAGATGTGCATGTTGATCAGGGCAGTGACCAGCATATTCGAATTGAATTCTCTGCTGCACTTGATCCGAACCAGGATCTGAATGGCCTGATTTATCTACAAAACATGGATGAACTTAGAATCAGGAAGGTAGATAATCAGGTATTTATGTATCCCCAGCAACGCATATCCGGAGAGTGGATTCTTAAAGTGGAGGCCGGTCTAAACAGCAATACCGGTCAGAAACTTGCTGAAAGCCACCAAATCACTGTGGCGATGGATGCGCTACCACCGAAGGTAGAATTTCTTGGATCCGGATTTGTTTTACCTAATTCTGATGGTCTCCTGCTCCCCATAAGAACGGTAAACCTCAGGGCAATTGATGTGTACATTTACCGCATATATAGCAATAACATTGCTCAGTTTTTGCAGAATTATCAGCCGGGTGCCAGCTATTCGATGCGCAATGCCATTCGCTATGTAGGTCGACCTGCAATTCGAAAAACGATTCGTCTTGATCAAGACCCAGGCCTTGATCTAAACCAATGGAACACCTTTTCAATAGATCTGGGACCCCTAATTCAGCAAGATCCTCATGCCTTGTATCATGTGGAGGTTCGAATTCGCAAACCTTTGGCATACAGTCCTTGCGATGGGGTAAAGCAATCGACTGATTTGGCTAGCAGTTTGCTTCCAGAACAATTTAGCGAAACCGAAATGGCGCCCTGGGATGATGGCGAGTATTACTATGAAGATTTGTACCCCGATGATTACGATTGGAATCAGCAAGATAATCCTTGTCATGGATCGTATTATACACCCTCCCGTTTTGTCTACCGCAACGTCTTAGCCACGAACTTGGGAGTCTTGGCCAAATCAAGCGATCAACGCAACTTTTTAGTAGCTGTTACCGATCTACTATCTGCCGAACCCATTAGCAATGCCAGTGTAGAGTTTTTCAATTTTCAACAACAGCAAATCATCGCTGCAACAACCGATCCCGATGGCATTCTTGAAATAACCCTCGAAGAAACTCCCTTTCTGATCGTGGTGGCTAAAGATGAGCAACGGGTGTTTTTGCGGGTTGACGATGGCTCATCCCTTTCGATGAGCAACTTCAATGTGAGTGGACAACCGATTCAAAGAGGGATCAAAGGCTTTTTATACGGTGAACGGGGTGTGTGGAGACCGGGTGATACCCTTCACATGAGTTTTGCCCTCTTTGATAAAGACGATTTCCTGCCTGATGATATTCCAGTGATCTTTGAACTTCGCAATGCACAAGACCAACTGGTTAACAAAACAACCAAAACAGAAGGGATGAATGGTTTTTATCGCTTTTCGACTTCAACTGAGCCTGATGCTCTTACAGGAAACTGGCAGGCCAAGGTCAAAGTGGGTGGCACTCAATTCACTAAAAACCTGAAGATCGAAACAGTCAAGCCCAATCGGATTCGCATGAACCTTGATTTCAACCGGCAGGTCCTGGTCAGCTATGATCCACGACAAGAACTGGAGTTTTCAGCCAATTGGCTGCATGGGGCTGTGGCTGCTAATTTACGCACTGAGGTTGAAATTCGATTGGCAGAGTCAACGACCAGTTTTCCTGAGTACGATGGTTATAGTTTTGATGATCCGGTTCGCACCTTTTGGTCATCCAATTGGTACATTTTTGACGGTTTCCTATCGGATGAGGGAAGGGCTTCAGTGCCCCTTAATCTTGATGTCAATCAAGAAGCTCCTGGGATGCTTAGAGCAGTGTTCACCTCTCGTGTTTTCGAGAAAGGGGGTGATTTCAGTACCGATGTGATGAGCCTGCCCTTTTCACCTTACGATCGCTATGTTGGGGTAAAGGCCAGGAGATTTACCGATCCCAATGAACCCTTGGTGACCGACACCCTGCATACCGTAGATGTGGTTAGTGTAGACCAGACGGGAAAGCCCGTTTCGGTTAACGGACTTATCGCTCGGGTTTATAAAGTAGGATGGCGATGGTGGTGGTCGAGCGGACAGGATGATCTGGCGTCGTATGTGGGTAGTCGACATGAAAACCTGGTTAGCGAATCGCGCATTTCAACACGTAACGGTAAGGGACAGTTTAGCTTTCAGGTTGATTATCCAAACTGGGGACGCTATTTACTGCACATCAGTGATCCTTCCGGTGGCCATGCCGCCGGACAACTGGTGTACATGGATTGGCCGGCCTGGGTCAATCGCAGCGGCAGGTCGAATCCGTCAGGGGCCAATATGTTGACGTTATCGGCAGACAAAGAAAACTATGCACCTGGCGAAAAGGCAATCATTACATTCCCAAGCATGGATGACGCACGGGCACTGGTCAGCATAGAATCAGGTAGCCGGGTTTTAAAGAACAAGTGGGTTAAATGCAAAGACAAGGAAACAGCTGTTGATCTGAACATTGATCCAGAAATGGCTCCTAATGTATATGTCTCAATTACACTCATTCAGCCCCATGAACATTCAGGTAACGATCTGCCTATCAGACAATATGGAGTCATACCCTTGTTGATTGAGGATCCTGAGTCGAAGTTGAATCCGAGTGTTATCCTACCGGATGAGATCCGGCCCAATTCAAATTACACGGTTGAGGTTAGTGAAGAAAATGGAAGAGCCATGACCTATACAGTGGCCATTGTGGATGAAGGCTTGCTAGACCTTACCCGCTTTAAGACACCCGATCCCTGGCTAACTTTCTATGCCCGTGAAGCACTGGGGATTAAAACCTGGGACTTGTTTGATGATGTTATTGGGGCCTACGGGGGTAGGATGGAAAGTTTATTGGCCATCGGTGGAGATGAAGGTGAAATTGAAGGGGACAATAAGAAAGCCAATCGTTTCGAGCCAGTGGTTACTTATCTGGGGCCCTTCGAACTCAAAAAAGGTCAAACAGCCAGCCATGACGTGCAGATGCCCAATTACATCGGATCAGTGAAAGCCATGGTGGTGGCTGGTGAAGGATCGGCCTGGGGAGCGGCAGAAACAGTTGCCCCGGTGAGACAACCTCTGATGGTGCTCAGTACCTTACCCAGGAAATTGGCTCCTGACGAAGCTGTTGAATTGCCGGTTAATGTTTTTGTCATGAAGGAAAATCTTTCTGATATAACGGTACGCGTTCTAACCGATGGTCCTATCATTGCTGATGGGCCCGCCGCTCAGACCATCAACTCTCCAAGTTTGGGAGAACACATGATCTATTTCAGACTTAAAAGCAGCAGCCTGGAAGGTCCTGTTCGTATCGAAGTCAAGGCTGAAGCAGACACTGAAGAAGCAATGCATATCACCAACCTTGACGTAAGCAATCCGAATCCGGTTACCACTCGAACCGATCATTTTATGCTGGCTTCAGGCTCGAGCTTGGTCATCTCACCCGAATTTCATGGTGTAGCCGGTAGCAATGGCGGCAAGATCGAGATATCCGATTTACCCGGAGTTAATTTCGAAAAGAATGTACAATACCTGATCCAGTATCCTTATGGATGTCTTGAACAGACCACCTCGGGTGCTTTTGTTCAATTGTATCTTGACCAGGTTCTCGAATTAAGTGATTCAGATCAAGAGAAAATAGACAGGCACATAAAATCTGCGATAAAAAGGATTAGTATTCTTAAACTGCCATCAGGTGGATTTGGTTTTTGGCCAGGGCAGTCTGCAGCAAATTTATGGGGAACCTCTTATGCCGGACATTTCCTAGTTGAAGCTGAAGCCAAAGGGTATGTGCTTCCAATCGGCTTAAGGGCCCAGTGGCTCAAATTCCAGCAACAAGCCGTAGGACTCTTCCAAGGAAACAATCCAAACAACGGCGACAACGATTTGCAGCAAGCGTATCGCCTGTATACACTGGCTTTGGCAGGCGAGCCAATCATGGGAGCCATGAACCGACTTCGGGTTAAAGCCGACCTCTCCACAGCGGCCGGTTGGCGCCTGGCGGCTGCTTATGCACTGACCGAAAGACAGGATGTTGCTAAAGAACTCATGGAAATGCACCAGTATAGCGATCTGACTACTTATGCACAACCAGGCTCAACTTTTGGATCCAGTCTGAGAGACAAGGCCATGATGATTGAAACCATGATCCTGACAGATCAAAAAGATGAAGCAGTTGATCTGATGAGTCAGGTAGCCGATGCCTTGGAAAGACAGCATTGGAGCACCCAATCAACAGCTTTTGGTCTGCTGGCTTATACCCGGTTCGCGGGCAATGTATCCGACAGGGAGTTATTTAGTATAAACTTGACAGTTGATCAGAAAGAAGAGAAGATTGAATCAACGAAAGCCTTGTATGTCTATGCATTGGAAGAAGAAAATGGAAGCAAAGCCGTCGAGATTGAGAACCTTTCAGATTTTGACCTCTACATCACCCTTTCTCTGTACGGACAAGCTCCTACAAGGGCAAGTGAGACAGAGCAAAGTAATTTGGAGATTCAGGTTGATTACCTGGATTTGGAATATGCTCAAATTGATGCTAGCCAGATTAAACAAGGCAGTACCTTTGTTGCCCAGGTCTTAGTCAGTAATCCGATTTCAAATGGTCGTAGCGAAAACCTGGCACTAAGCCAGCTATTTCCATCTGGGTGGGAGATACTAAATACCCGATATGTTGATGACTTTAGCAATGCCAACGAAAGTGAGTATACCTATCGGGATATCCGCGATGACCGGGTTAATACCTTTTTCTCGCTAGAACCTGGGCTAGCAGCCCAATTTGAGATCAGACTGAATGCCGCCTATAGTGGGTTGTTCTATCTACCCGGGGCTGTCTGTGAAGACATGTACCGGCCTAACGTTTATGCAAAATCAGCCGGCAGGTGGGTAGAAGTGGTTAAATAGTTGATTGTGGCCAAGGGGAGTTTACAGCGAGTACTGGGTGCCAGATACAAGATGACTTGGCCCAGGCCCTTACCTTGGGTCCCCTGGTCAAAGACAGGGGCAGGCTTTGGTCCTGGGTCTTTGGTCTTACCTTGGGTCCTAGGTCTTGGGTCTTTGGTCTTAATCTGGGCCCTCTGGCCTTTGCCTGATCCGCTGTTTAATGATCCGCAATCAACCGTAGTCTTTGATGCTGATGGAGGATTACTTGGGGCCCGTATTGCTCAAGATGGACAATGGCGATTCGGCACACTAGATAGTTTACCAAAAAACTACATTGACTGTGTTATTCAGTTTGAAGACCGTCATTTTCGTCACCACCCCGGAGTAGATATCCTGGCCCTTTTTCGCGCTTTGATACAAAATTTCAGTGCGGGTGAAGTAATTAGTGGAGGATCCACGCTCAGTATGCAAACCGTTAGAATGGCTCGTGGTAACCGAAAAAGGTCGATCTGGCAAAAACTCATCGAGATGCACTGGGCCATCAGGCTTGAAGTGTGGAATACAAAGGCCGAGATTATGCAGTTATATGCAGCACATGCTCCTTTTGGTGGAAACGTGGTGGGGCTGGAAGCAGCTGCCTGGAGGTATTTTGGGCGTCCACCAACACAACTGTCGTGGGCCGAAACGGCTACACTTGCTGTGTTACCAAATGCACCTGCACTCATTCACCCAGGTCGAAATCGAGAGGCCCTCAAGAAAAAACGAGATCGATTATTGAACCGCCTGGTCGAAAAGGGGGTGCTTGATTCATTGACAGCCTCCCTGGCCCTTGAAGAAATGCTGCCACAAAAACCACTCCCTCTTCCACAACGTGCTCCCCATTGGGTAGATTATCATGATCAAAAAAGCGGGGGTAGGATTGAAAGTGAAATAATCCCCTGGTTGCAGGATATGGGGCTGAGCGTTATTGAGAAGCACTATGGTATACAATCAGCCAATGGCGTACACAATTTAGCTGCTCTAGTTCTTGATAATGAAAGCAGGGAAGTGTTGGCCTACCTTGGAAATTCAAGCCCCCCAAATAGACAAGCACATGGTGCTTTTGTGGATGTGATCCATCGCCCCCGTAGTAGTGGCAGTATCTTGAAGCCCTTGCTTTTTGAAGCCATGCTTGAGGCCGGTGAATTACTGCCTCAAACGCTGGTGCCGGATATTCCGACCGTTTACCGGGGATATAAACCCGAAAACTTCACTCAGGAGTTTGATGGTGCGGTGCATGCCGATGAAGCCTTGATCCGCTCATTGAATGTGCCGGCAGTTCGACTCTTACATCAATATGGCGTGCTGCGGTTTTATGATCAGCTGAAAGATATGGGATTCACTACCTTCCATCGTCCGGCTGAAGAGTACGGATTGAGCCTGATTCTAGGTGGGGCCGAAGTGAACCTTTGGGAGCTCTGCCAGGTGTATAGCGATTGGGCCAGGCAGCCCGGGCCGGCAGAATACCTGACTCTGGAAGCAATGAAACAGGTTAAAAGGCCCGAAAGTGAATTTGGTTGGCAGCAATTTCAGTCTGCCCAAATAATTGCATGGAAAACCGGAACCAGTTTTGGATACAGAGATGCATGGGCCATCGGTGTGACTCCCACCTATACAGTCGGTGTTTGGGTCGGTAATGCAGATGGAGAAGGAAGGCCCGGACTTACCGGCCTGTCTGCTGCCGCTCCTGTATTATTTGATTTTTTTAATCTCCTCCCGGAAGAGGGCTGGTTCGAAGAACCTGAAGCCGGTCTCAAATCCGTGACGATTTGTCGTGAATCAGGGATGAAAGCCAGTGATCGCTGTCCACACCAGGATACCATCTGGATACCTCCGGCTGGATTGCAGACGAGACCGTGTCCATATCATGTGAATGTGCTTCTTGATGAAACTCTGCAGTACCGCGTGAATGCCGATTGTTATCCGGTAGGGAAAATTCAAAAGGGTCAATGGTTTATTCTGCCCCCGGCTATGGCCGGCTTCTATAAAGCCAAAGATCCAAGATACCGAGAGTTACCGCCTTGGAGCCCCGATTGTTCACCTCTTGAATCTGAATTGGCATTTGAGATTCTTTATCCACCGGTTGGAGAGGCCATTTACCTGCCCATCGACGAGCAAGGTCTGCGCCAGCAGGCCGTTTTTGAGCTGGTTCATAACCGCCGAAATGCTAAAATCTTCTGGTTTCTCAACAACAAATATTTGGGATCAACCACCACCATACACAAGTTGGCCATCTCAGCTGAACCGGGACAACATAGACTCAGCCTAAGCGATGATCAGGGCCAGGAATTGACCCGATTTTTTACCATTAAGTAGAGATCAGTGGGAGCTCTTTACCCTTCGACTTCTAATCGAACAACCTGGACTTTTTCCAAATCTCGTTTATAGAACAAGGATCCAATAAAAAACAGGATGCAGGCGATTAAAAGAAAAATCGGCAAGGTTTTTAAGGCAGTTTCTAAGTCGGTTTTATCAGAGATCCAGCCAATAACCAATGGACCCATGCTGGCCCCGAGAAGATTCTGAATGACAACAGCGAGAGAATATGAAGTTGCACGCAGTCCAGGGTGCACCAGGTCTTGAGTTGCAGCGGCAGCTCCAGGAATAAAAGAAGTGATAACCATGCCCATACCCAGCAAAGCGATGTACTGCCCAGTGCCGGTCAACAAAGTGAAACCCACTAGACAGAGTCCGGCAGCCAACAGGGTTGACATGCTAGGGAATAATAGCCTTGCATTTATTCGTCTGCGACGCCATCGATCAGTTAGATACCCCCCCAATGGAGCTCCTATAATAGCCAAAAGCATGACCAATGATGCCTGTGTGCTGGCCTTGTTCATGGGTAAGTCGTAAAATCGGTGAAAGTAGTCATCAAGCCACCAAAGCAACGAAGTGGTCACAAATACAACAGCCGTGAATCCAAAATACGTAAACAATAAGGAAGGTTTGCTCACAAACTCCTTGACCAGGTCTTTAAATCCCATCCTCACTTTTCTCGGTTCCTTTTCTTTCGCCTTAACTTTAACCAGTTCAATGGTCTTGTAATCCTTGACAAAAAAGAAAAGGATGGCAATAATCAAACCTGGAATGGCCACTATACCAAAAGCTGATTTCCAACCCCATTGCATGGCAATGACCCCACCCAGGCCCACACCGATGGCTGAGCCCAATGGGATCGAAGCATTCCACAGCCCCATGATCCACGATCGTTTTTCTTTTGGATACATGGCCGAGATCATAGCAGCTCCTCCAGGGGCATAACCGGCTTCACCAACCCCAATAAATCCACGGGCAACCATGAGTCCACCAAAATTGCTGGTCAGTGCACAAGCAGCTGTAGCTAAGCTCCATAAAGTCGCCATGGCACCAATGGTTTTGCGTCGACTCCAACGATCGACCAGGGCAGAAATTGGAAGCGTCATAGCGACGATTGACCAATAAACAACCGACGACAATGCCCCAACCTGAGTGTCATTAATCCCCCAGTCATCCTGGATGAAAGGAGTTAGGGAACTAACCACCATCCGGTCAACGTAGTCAAACATGTACAGGAGAAAAAGCAGAGAAAATACATAGTTGGTGTATCGGGGTGTAAATAGGTACCCCGGTTTAATCGCTTTGCTGGAGGCCATAGTTTTAGGTAGATTAGGTTTATAAAAGGTACCAGTCGTGGGTGAAGTTTGTGAAAATCATTCACATATGCAAACAAAAGGCGAGTCAGAGCGAAGCGAATGATCCCGATTTATCGGGAAGGCGAGAGAAGAAGGTGATGACAAGTGAGTGGTGAGGATTGTTTCCTCACAACGGCGAATACATTTACGAAAGGTGAAAGACGAGTGGCGAAAGACGAAAATTTGGGTGGCTTAATGCGATTTGTTTGTTAGGTTTACCAAAAGACTTTAACATGAAAAGGGCAGCTCTGTTATTCTTGATTGCAATTGTATTAGTTGGATGCGATGCTAAAAAGGTAAACTTTGAGTTTAACGTATTGGTTTGGAATATTTGGCATGGCGGAAATGATGAGTCATTACCGTCTGATGGTCGGCCATCTGTGGTTGAGATTATTAAGGCTGCTGAGGCCGATGTGGTGCTGATGATTGAGACCTATGGATCGGCACCCTACATTGCTGAGGAAACAGGCATGGACTATGAGTTGTTGTCGAGTAACCTATGTATTTTCTCTAGATTTCCGATCCTTCGAAAACTCACCGACCCGGATCAAATAGGCACGTTTAACTTTGGCGGGGTTGAGTTACTTATGCCTGATAGTTCAAAGATGCTATTCTTCGATATCTGGTTTCACTACCTGCCGGATACCCGTCTGGCCCCGATCAACTCTGCCGAGCAGGTTATACTGGATTGGGAAAATGCGGGCAGTCGTGACGATGAAGTTCGGGCTGCGATCGAAGTGCTCAAACCACATTTAGCCCAGGTGAATGACATTCCCATCATCATGGGCGGCGACTTCAACAGCCATTCACATCTGGATTGGACCGATGCAACCAAGAATATGTATCATCACGATGGAGCAGTGGTTAATTGGACTATCTCCAGGGCCATGACCGATGCAGGTTTTATCGACGCATTTAGGGTGATCCATCCCAATCCCGAAGAAGAGCCCGGTACTACCTGGCTATCTGGATGGGAAGATGGCCAATTGAATTACGATCGCAAGGACCGCATTGATTACTGTTACTACCAGGGTGAGCGTCTTCATGTTCTGAACGCCGAAACTTTTAATGTTCCTCCAGGCGATACGCTTCATTTCCGTGACCGTGAAATCATGTACCCCTCAGATCATGGCTTTGTGCTGGTTCGGTTTGGGGTGATTCTTGATTGATTTTTAGTATTTTTTGATTTGTAGTGGCCTTATTCCAATAACTCCTTGATGTTTATTTTGTAAAGTACTTCTGCTCCTTTTGTGCCAGCACCGATGTAGAAATGGTCACCATGTGATTCACTAATATATGATGGACCTGATGGCAAATTAATTTGGAACGTTTTTTCTTGTTTATCTAAATCAATCACCGATACGTGGCCTGGTTTATTATATTCCGTGGTTCTTATTAATGCCTTGTTTTCAATAATTCTGAGATAATAGGATGGTGAGCCTTTATGACCAATGAATATCTTACTGTCCAATTGACCTTGACTGTCCAAAATGAAAGCATAACTCGATCCTGTACTGCTATAGTGCTGTTCATAGAGAATTATCTTATCCTTGTATTTCCCCATAGCGCCATCAATTCTTTCTTCAAAAAATCTTTTCCAATTTAATTCACCGGTCTCCTGATCAACCGAGTATAAATAATGATCGCCTCGATTGATGAAAATAACTTGATTGTCTATTGCTAAAGGTTTGTAAAACGTTGATTCACCTATAGAATTGAAACTCCAAAGAATCTTACCATTGATTTCATCAAGAGCAATTAACGTAGTTTTATTCTCTCCATGATTCTGCTTTCCAGTTTGATTTATCCCCACGAATATCTTTCCGTTTGATGCTTCAAAACTTGTTGGTATTCCAATTTCTTGAACTTTTGTTCTCCAAAGTTCTTTCCCATGAATAATATCAATACAGGCGAGGTCCCAGTCTTTTGGCATTCGATTATCATTTCTTTCATATAATCTTATGAAAGCTTTATTATTAATTGTGAAATTGTCGACAGTTGGATATTTTCCCTCGCTATCCCAAGACCATAACATCTCTCCTGAATCAATATTTATTGCATTGACAAGGTTTTTATAGCAAAATATTACCGTTGTATTGGAAATCACAAACGGGAATTCCCATATCGAGCACTCTTTTGTCCAAATTACTTCCTTTGAGTTCAAATCCATACATTTTAGACTTCTGTCATCTTGACTATGATAAATGAATCTGTTTTTATGTACAGCTGAACTCCATGATCTTCCATTAATAATCTCAAGAAACGGTTCAGTGGGTTCGTAAATCTCAAAGTTCATTGAATCTTGATCACTGCTGGAACCTGGAAAAATATTGGGTTTTTCCATTGTACTTGTCAGAGCATCAGAGACAACACTTTTCTGGATACATCTTATTGAATGACCAGAAGCCCATTCATCTGCAATCTTAAAAATGCTATTATCTGTTTGGTTCTGATTATTCCGATAATTTAACATTCGTGTAAAACTCGAAGGAAACCAGGAGGAATCTATTAAAATTGTTGAGCTCCAAAAACTCGTAGTTTGTCCAAAGTGTTTGAATGAAAATCCTTGAATCTTGTCTAATTGTCTTACACCGGCTGGCAACGCATTAAATCCAGACGAGTTAGAGCCATTGCCCCCACTTTGCCATCCATAATAGGACTTAAGCTTTTCACCAATACCGTATTCATGATCACAACAACGAAAACCTGGACCAGCATCTTCATCATAGGATGCAACCAATTCTTTTGGAAAACCTAAAGAAACTTCCAACTCCATCCAATCCTTATCTGATGGTAGAAACCATCCGGGTGGACATATTCCCTGGTGATTCTCTGGATTACCATCCCAAACTATTTCAAGGTATTTTGGTTCAATATTCATTGCCATGGTCCAATCATATAAACAACCATATTTTCGATAATTTTCAGTGGCTTTAGCTTCATCCACATCATGACCGTGGTAATCATATACCCATATTCCAAACTCTTGTTTTTTTGGTGGGTTTACCCAAGGCATGAAAGCCAAATTCTCAGCCATCCAAATCTGATCACCGATTTTGACCCATTTATACTTGTGGCCATCACGGGGATCGATAAAAGTTTGCTGGTTATCTAACTTGTCGACTCTGTTTTGCACGAGCTCAATCAGATCTGTTTGCTCAGGATACTGTTCAACAACTTGTGCGTAATAACTCAGTGCTTTATTGGCTCCATCTTTCTCAGAGATCAGTCCCAGACGATAGAGGGTTTTTGCGACCATGGAGCGATCACCTGACTTTGTGTCTAAGATTTGTTTATACAATGTGCGGGCCTTATCCAGATCACCATCGATCTGCTCGGCATAAACGGCTTGGTAAAATAGTTTTTCAGGAGAAACATCCTGGGCAATCACTGATCCCCAGGCCAAAATCAGAATGAGTAAGGTGGTGTGGAGTTTCATAGGTCTGATATTTATTTTCAAAGCTATGGTCTTGATCTGTTTGCTGTATGAAAGATCAATTGCGATGTGTTAAACTTTAGTGAAAGAGTCATGATTCCAGGAATTTATATCCAACTCCTCGCAAACAAACGATCCTTTCCTGATCTTCGGAGCTTGGAAACTTCTTACGCATTTTAGCGATGTGGGCATCAATCGTTCGGGGGGTAACATAAACTTCTTTGCCCCAGATTTCATTCAGGATGTAGTCTCGTTTCAGCACCGACCCGGGATTCTTCATGAGCAATACCAACAGGTCAAACTCAATCTGTGTCAGGGCTATTTCATGACCACGTAGTCTGAATTCGTATTTGTTTGCGTCTATTTCGAAGTGACCAAGGTGGATATGCGATTGGGTCCCCGCCTTCGCGTGGATGACGTCCCTGATCAAGTTGGTACGTCGCAGAACCGCTTTGATTCTTGCTCTGAGTTCGTGAGAGTGGAAAGGTTTGGTGATATAATCGTCGGCGCCCAGCTCTAGTCCGATCACTTTGTCAAAGTCTTGTGACTTTGCTGTGAGCATGATGATTGGAGTGCTAATTTCTTCTTTTCTCAGTTGCTTGCAGACATCCAGCCCGTTCATCCCAGGGAGCATTAGATCTAAGAGAATCAGATCGTGATCAAGTGTCCGGGCCATGGCTAATCCCTGGAGACCATGATGAGCCATGATTACCTCATATCCCTCATTGATCAGATCTTCCTCAAGGCTCAGCCTTATGGCTTTGTCATCTTCTACTACCAGGATTTTAGGCATGGTTGATTTGATTTACAGGTAATTTAATAAGGAATTTGGTGCCCGCTCCTTCTTCACTTTCAACCGAGATGCTCCCCCCATGGGCCTCTATTATCCGTTTTACAATGGTCAATCCGATTCCTGAGCCTTTGATTCCTTCTGTCTTTTTCACTTCACCGCGATAAAAACGATCAAAAATATACGGTAAGTCTCTTTTTGATATGCCCATTCCGTTGTCAGAGATACTGATTTCAAGTTGTGGAGGGATATCAATTATCTGGTTGGCTTTAATCATGATTATGGTGCTGCCGAATTTTTGAGCATTATCAAGGAGATTGTATACAACTTGTCTTATGGCATCCTTATCCACAGATATTCCTAGATCTTGAGTTAAAACATGGAGATCCAGTTCGATTCCAGATTCAGACAATCGGTCTTTCTGAGTGCCGACCATACCGGTAAGCAACGGAGTAATGGGAGTCATTTCGAGTTGATAGGCTTTCACTTTCTCCTCCATTTTAGAGAAATCCAGTACGTTCTCAATCAGGTGATTGAGATGTTCACACTGTTCAATCATGGAGTCGTAAAACTCTACTTTCTTCTCCTCGGTTCTTACTCTTCTGAGTTTGAGCAATTCAGACATATGTTGAATGGAGGTGACCGGTGATTTAAATTCATGGGTTACATTCGATATGAATCTTGATTTCAGTCGACTGAGCCTGATTTCCTGACTCAGCAGATACACGGTAAAGAACAATCCAAGAATGAGCCAAATCGAAATCAGAACAAACAGCGTAACGTACATCGCTCTCCCCGATGAAATGAATGCAGTAAATGTATTTCTGACAGGAACATGTAATTCTATGTTCCAACCCGAGACCGGATAGGCCATTGGAAAACCAAAAGCCTGGGCTTGATCATCGACGTTTTGGTTTATGATGGTGTTCCCCTTTTCATCTTTGATTTGCCAGCCATACTGATTCCCACGGTCGATATTGGAAAGCATTTGTCCAAACATCTCTTCAAAAAAATCATTCAAATCAATCAATCTCCCATGGCTTGTTCCATCCAGATGAATTCGAATAATTATCAAATCCCTGAATCCGTTTTGGGTCAGATAAAATGACTGATCAGCAGGTGAATGCAGGTAGTTGTCAATATTTAATAAAAGCTGATTGAGGTAGGTTGACCGTTTTATGTGGGATTTGAAATCAAATGAGATATCCCCGGCAAATAATTCAAAGGTATGTTGGTTATAGTTCACCCTGGGTTGTAGCAATTCCTCTACGATTTCGTTGTTGGTTCTTTGAACATTGACCGTGTCCTTTAGGTCGCGAAATATTTCATATTTTTCTTTTAATGCGGATAGCCGGATAGGAATGTCACCAATTTTGTGGTCACTGTAATTCTTCATCAGAGTATCATAGATGGCCAAAGATTTCCTTGAATCACCCATTTTTCGGTAGAGCCTGGCCACGGCAAGCAAGGAAGAAATTGTTTTACCTGAACCTGGATTGGAACCTAAAATC
>CAYUGX010000030.1:0-23606 GCA_964444375.1 uncultured Porphyromonadaceae bacterium
AGCTGGTTCAGAGCACCTGCCTTACAAGCAGGGGGTCACTGGTTCGAATCCAGTATCGCCCACGACTGATAAACAAGCAGTTATTCATTAATTTGGGTAGCTGCTTTTTTTGTTTGTGCAAACAATTTGCACAACTTTCCGTTTCTTCGCCAGATTAGACAGTCTTTGAACAATGTTACCCCAGCAGAGGTGTATTTTGGCAGGGACCAGCAAATCCTTGCAAGAAGAGAAGAAATCAAGCAGCAGACTTTAATGAAAAAAAGGTTGGACTTTGAAGTACAAAAGACAGCTTTGATATGAAAGAAGTATCTCTTAATTTTAGGCTAAGCGGAATCCGAACGTTGCTGAAGACAAACAATTTAATCCCTGGCCTAGTATCATGAAAGGAGTATTGTATGGAGGGGTCGAGAAACCATTCATAACAAACATTGATAGAATCAAGAAGAACCCTCCCTTGTTGCCTTGGTTGTCTGAAGGTTTTGTAGGGCACTCTCCTTCACTTTCAACATAAACTCGCCCCATCTTCTAAATCAAGGATTTAGATCAGAAATGTCAGAGTATTTTATTATCTGATGCTTATGTCGTAATTTCGAATCGACTAAAACTTAAAACCAATCTTATAATCATGAAGAAGCTACTAGTTATTATTGGCGTAATTGCCATTGTTTGTTCATGCCAGCAGGCAGAGACCGCTTTGACCGATGAACAAAAACAGAAAATTGCTGATGTAATTAAGCAACAATTTCAGTCGTCAATGAACATGGGAGAAATGAACCAAGAAAAATTCGACCTTATGTTGAGTAATATGACAGAAAAGGAAGACCAATCGTGGGTTGGAACTCCTGCATTGTGGTTGAATGAACTCTCTTTGTATCCTGATAAATCTAAAGTAAATGAGGTATGGAGACCCAAACCCGATCAATATCTCCATCAGAAGTTCTTCGTTGATGAAGACTTTGTTGCTGTGATTTCGGAGGACTGTGCGATATATATCTTTAAAGGTTCATTCGCTTATGTTGATAAGGAAGGCGAGGTTGGCAATAAAACGCCAATGTCAGGCTCGTACGTTTATGTAAAGCGCGATGGAGAATGGAAGTGGTTACATATGCATCAAAGCTGGAAGAATTAGGCTGTTGCTTCTGTCCGTTATGTCAAAGACTAACCCTTCCCAGATTTAAGCCACTCTAATTCTTTCTGGACTCATAGTGCTCTGAGCAGGAGAAAGTGCCTGATTTCTCGGAAGGGTAAGGCTGTATAATTTACTGACAATCTGCTGTTTATTGTTTTATGGGTCGACTACAATAACCAACGATACCACGAGTCATTGAATAATGTTACACCAGTAGATGTTTATTTTGGAAGGGACCAGCAGATCCTTGCAAGAAGAGAGGAAATCAAGTAGCAAACTCTGCTCAAGAGAAGGCTGAATTTTGAAGTACAAAAGACAGCTTTCATATGAAAGAAGTATCTCTTAATTTTAAGCTAAACGGAATCTGAGTGTTGCTGACGACAACCAGTTACTATAAAGTTTGGCTATTGCCAAGTTACGACAGATTTTACGAGTACCAAAAGAACCGTGCTGCGACCATGTGATTCAATGGTTTCAAAATAAAATTGAGCGATTATAGTCGGTATTCGTGCTATTTTGTGATTTAACTACCTAATCAATTTTTGGTGGATATTTTGGTAAAAAGTGTTCGCCAGAGATTCTTATTAATGAGTTGTTGAGTTATATGGAATAGTAAAAAAGAAAGTGGAGCCTTTATCGACTTTTGATTCCACCCACAATTTTCCTCCAATTGCTTCAACCAATCGACGTGCGATAAATAAACCTACTCCAAGCCCCCCATGTGATCGTGAATCTGTGTCATCAGCCATTCGAAATTTGTCAAAAATAATTGACTGTTTGTTTTTAGGTATTCCTATTCCCGAATCTTTTATATAGAAAATCACCTGGTTTCTATTATGAATTTTGTAACCGTATTCAATGAAGCCTTCATTGGTAAATTTGACCGCATTTTTAACCAGAATGAGTAGAACTCGGCTAAGTTTGGACTGATCCGTTGATAGTTTAATTCTTTTAAGGTTCTCCTCTATAATCTGATTGACTTCAATATTTGGTTTTTTCTTGGCTTTCAATTCCTCGGAAATTCGAAGATTCAAATCAGCCATTAATTGATCGATAGCAAATGTTTCTGTTTTTACCGTGATGTCTTTACTTTCAAGCATAGAGACATTCATGATTTCCTCAATGAGACCTAACAAGTGAACACCGCTCTTATTTATAAGGTTGGAATACTTTAATGTTTCCTTTATGGTCATATCATCATCAATCAAACTGGAAAATCCAATTATAGCGTTTAATGGTGTTCTTAGTTCGTGAGACATGGTAGACAGAAAGGCTGTTTTCAAGCGATCAGACTCCTCCGCTTTGTTTTTGGCTTTAACCAGTTCATTATTAATCTTTTTGCGTTCGATTATTTCTGCTTGGGCATTTTCATATAAGTTCGCATTTTCTATGGCAATAGCCAATTGATCAGATATTGTTTGCAAAGTGAAGACATCGATTTCTTTTAGTATTCCTAACTCAAGACTTATGACATCCAACACTCCATATATCTTACCCTTAACTTTTATTGGAACGGCTATTTCGGATTTTGTTTTTATTTTCGAAAGTTCCTTAAAATAGCGTTTGTCTTTACTAACATCAGGCACATGAAGGGCTTCCCCATGCTTGGCAACCCATCCACAAATACCTTCAAGTCCTATGCTTAACACCTCCTTTCCAATATACTGATTATCAGCTTCCCGAGCAGTTGCTCTAAGTACGAGATGTTTGTCTTCAACAAGAAAAATATCGGCATCGTGAAATTTGAAAGTGTCCCTTATCATTATTACTGTCTGATTGAGTAATTCGGATAAAGAAAGTATTCCAATTGTTTTTTGACTCGTTTCTGCTAATAGCTCCAAACGCGTGGCTCTCTCCTGCAATTGAAGATTTGACTTTCGTAATTCTTCAGTTCGAGCTAAAACTTTTTCTTCAAGTTTGGTGTTTATTTGGAGCAACTGCTTCTGTAATTGACTAATCGAGAGGTGGGTATGAATCCTCGACTGCAATTCTTCAATCTCAATTGGCTTTGTAATATAATCTACTGCACCTAGATTAAATCCATTAACCTTATCGAAGGTTTCCGCAAGAGCGCTCATGAAAATAACCGGAATATCCTTTGTTGCTTCATTTGCTTTAAGACGACGACAAGTTTCATAACCATCTAAACCTCTAGGTATCATAATATCGAGAAGGATCATGTCAGGGATCCTCTTTGTAATTAAACCTAGAAGTTGTTCCCCACTTCTAAGTGGTATGACATTAAGCTTGATATCAGATAAATACTGAACCAATAGCTTTAAATTCTGTTTGTTGTCATCAACCGCAAAAATGGTTGAATCTTTGATATCAGTAAAATTCATTCTTTTTCATCTAATTTATCTGAAAGGAGTTTTGTGATATCATCCATTCTGTAATCTTCAGCTAATCGCCGTATATTATCAACAAAAGGCAAAAACTTTTTGTTATCATTCTCTATTATTTTCAACTGTTCCTCCAGGCCCTGGTAGTCGTATATTAAAGTTTTGTCGTATAGTTTCTTACTGGCTTCCTTCGAGGGGTAAACCAACTTTTCTTCCTGTAGCTTAGGTTTCGATACGGATGTAGGTATTTTCGCATATTCCCAATCTATTTTCAGATGTTTTGCCGTCTTCTCAAACAGCTCAACCACCTCTACCGGCTTTGGTATAAAAGCATCGGCACCTGATTTCAGTGACTCTTTCTTTTTTTTCTCCATGGCACTGGAGGATACCATAATTATTTTTAATTGATCTAAGTCCGGTAATTTCTTTATCTCTCGAATAGCTTCCAATCCATCCATTACCGGCATTTTCAAATCCATAAATATCAGGTCCGGTTTTGTTTTAATGGCAAGGTCTACTCCGTCACGCCCATTTACAGCTTCGTGTATAGTAAATTCCAGGGGTTTGAGCAGATCAACCAGAAAAGCCCTGCTTTCTACGTTATCTTCTACTACTAAAATACTTTTCCTCTCCCCTTTGTATCCGGTGATATTAGCAGGGGCTATTATTTCAACTTCTTCTGCTTCAGATATTTCTTTCAGGCTTAAATCAAACCAGAATACACTTCCTTTGTTCAGGGCACTTTCTACCTGGATATCGCTCCCCATCAACTGCACAATCTGCCAGCTTATGGTTAATCCTAAACCTGTTCCTTCTCCTTTTCCATTACTTTGGTTCACCTGGGTAAAAGCGGAGAAAACACCTTCCAGTTTATCTTCCGGAATTCCAATACCTGTATCTGTTACCTTAAATCTGACTTTACCGTCTTTGGTTGGGCTAACAGGAAAAACTTCAAAGGTAACACGGCCACTTTCTGTAAATTTTACAGCATTGCTTAGCAAATTTAGCAATACCTGGCTCAGTCTTTTGCGGTCGGCATGTATGTATTTTGGTAAATCGTTAGAAAACTTGTAAATAAATTGAATTCCTTTTTCCCGGGCCCGGATTTGAATAATGGACGAAATATCGTTCATGCATTGAGAAAAAGGAAAGTCTGATTCGGTAAGAACAATCTTTTTCGCTTCAATCTTTGCCAGGTCCAACAGATCGTTAATTAAACTCAACAAATGCCTTCCACTGGTTGATATGACATTTACACCCTTCTTATGAGTTTGTGCCAGATCCGGATTTCTTAAAAGTATTTGAGCATACCCAAGGATGCTGTTTAAAGGTGTGCGCAGTTCGTGGCTCATATTGGCAAGGAAAGTACTTTTGGCCTGGTTGGCCACTTCTGCTTGTTCTTTGGCTATTTGAAGTTTCTCATTTTGCTGTACTAACTGGCCTTCGGTTTGTTTTAAATCTCTATTGGTAGATTCAATTATTAGCTTTTGATTTTGTGATTTTCTATATCGATTATACCAAAACCAAATAAACAATAATAATAATCCCAATCCGCCATAGAGTGCATACCGCTGCGTTTGTTCCTTTTCAAGACGTGCCTGCTGTTCAGCTATTTGTAAATCTGTCAGCTTTTTTGCTTCAGCTGATTTTATACTGTCTGCAGCAGCCTGTTTTTCATATTCATATTCATACTCCTGGCGGATAACTACTCTCTGGTTCTCTTCATTTAAAATGCTATCCCTTGAACTAATATACAACTCATACATTTCAAGTGCCAATTTGTGTTTGCCTGTGGCTTTGTACGTTGCATATAACGTATACGCAGCATTCCTGGTTTCTACAACAATACCTACATCCCGGGCCAAAGCTAATGCTTGAATGCTGTGAGTATAACTTCTGTTATGATTTCCTTGTTTAATATAAATATTAGCGATGTTATTTAGTGCATTAGCTATTCCTTTCTTATCTCCTATTTCTTTTCTGATATTTAAACTACGGGAATAATAATCAAGTGCGCTGGTGTGATTGCCCTGCACCTCATAAATCATCCCGATGTTGTTTACGGAACTGGCTATTCCCGCTCTATCTCCAATTGTTTCCCTAATGGTTAAACTACGGGTAAGATAGTCGATGGCGCTGGCGTAATCGCCTTGTTTCTCATAAATATCCGCGATATTGTGTAAAGAAAAGGCAATTCCCTTTTTATCCCCTATTTCTTCTATGATGGTTAAGATCCGAATATAATAGTTTATAGACATTGTGTAATCACCCTGAATCTTATAAATATTCCCGATATTGTTATAATTAACGGCAATTCCCTTTTTATTACCAATTTCTTCCTCAATGGATAAACTGCGGGTATAATATTCAATAGCCCTGGCATAATCTCCCTGATTCTTATAAATAATCCCAAAATTACCTAAGGAATAGGCAATTCCTTTTTTATCCCCTATTTCTTCCCGGATGGTTAAACTGCGTGTATAATAATTAAGGGCGCTATCATATTTTCCTCGAATCCAAAATGACACTCCCTGTGTGTTCAAAGCACTTGCAATCTGTTTTTTAAGCCCTTTGCTTTTGGCATAATCGTATTCCAGTTGCGCAAAATAGTATGCACTATCTGGTTGGGAGAATAGGTAGCCATCCCAGGCAAATCTATGAATTGCATTTAAGCGGCTGGTGTCAGGTTGATTGGGATCGCTCCAAACGCTCCATAAGCTGTCTTGTATTGCTTGCCTGTCAGACAGATTGATCTGTCCTGATAATGGAATGGATATACACGCGATGCAAACAAACAATATCATTTTCATAATAGGTGCATTATCTCAGGCATATCAATTGTTTTATCGATTTTGTAAATTACAACTTTTTGTCATATTTATCATAATTGATCCCATGTTATTGTGTTCATTATTAACTAATTTAAGATTATTTTCGAGGCCTGTTCTCTACCAGAATAACACTGGTGAGTTATCTCCAGTGATTAACAGTCCATCATCAAAAGCAAGACAAAACAGAAGATTTGATTAAAGAAAAATACACTTTAACTATATGAGAGATCTAGTTCACCACCATTTGAATCTAAACAGTTGTTGTCTACCAACATATTCAAGATAATAATCAATTATCTGATGAGAAGTCGATTTTAGCTGCGCCTAAACTGGTGAGGTTTGATTTTCAGGGAAGGCTACAGGGGGTCATTTATGCAACAACAGAAATGAAAGATCATTTTTTGTTGTTTAAGTACATAAATATGAATTATTTACAGATCCTAATCAGTGGCCACCATGTAATCTGATCCCAATACGATAGTTGAGAAAGCTCGAAGGAGATAAAGTTCGTCCTCCACAAGAGTCCCCTTAGTATCAAATTTGAAAGTAGCCTCAATCCAAAAGACGCCTGATTGTCCTTGGACAATTTCTCCATCAGGAATTTTAAAACTTGTCATGATAATATCCAAGGATTGTCGAGTGATTTCAATTTCGATTTTGTTGCTGAGACTGAAATGTACCTCACCAAATACTTCAATCTCTGAATTGGCTCCAGGAGAATTCATAATAATCATTCCTGCTGTATGTGTCCCATCCGGGCATGCATCTCTTACCCATAGTTGTTTGTAAAAAAATCTCTTATTCCCTGATAGGTCTGTTTTGACTTTATGCTCACTGGTGCTAGAGGGGTGTAAAAAATTATATCCAACAGTATTAATCTCACCACAATTACCGTACGAGGTTATAGAGTCAAAATTGCATTGACAGAAAGCAAAACCGACCGAAACAGAAACTAGAATTATACGAGTGAGTCTAATTAATCTCATGAATAGCAGTTGAAGTCTCAACTAATTTACGACAGAAAGTTAATTCGACCAAAACACCCATCAAGGTATCATTGATTTAAGGAGATTGGTCCTGTTTCGTAAATATTGCAAGGTGTCCAGAATGGATTTGAGGGGCTAATTTTGGGGAATGGTCAGACTTTCATGCAGCCGACAAACATCCAAGTACGTTGAAGACCTACAATGTGCTCATAAAAATTACATATCTTAGTATATCTTTTGTGATTGATCTCTTTTCAATGCCTAGAACTGTCCTTACCATCCTGTTTTTTACTCTTTCCATCCCATTGCTGGGACAATGGACTAGGATTACTACTCCTGTTGGTAATTATGATGCAAAATGGATCATCCAGGCTGACTCTTTGACGCTATTGGGAACCGATCATGGGATATATCAAAAATCAAATTACTATGAGCCCTGGATATCTTTCTCTGAGGAATCCTTTTCAAAAGTAATCCTTCGGAAGGATACACTTATCCTATGTCCAGGTCATTCAGATCAATTGCACTATATATGTTTAGGTGAGAACAACAACCTGGCTACAAAAACAGATCTGTCTTACTGGAATGTAGAGGACATGGTCTCTACTGATACGGTGGTATATATGGCATCAAGCTGTTGTGGTGCAGTAGCTGCAATAAGAGATTTACATCAAAGAGAATCGATCCGGTATCTCCACCAAGGATTGCCACAAGGAATAGAAACGCCGATTTATTCTTTACATATCAAAAATGACGGTTTGTATGCCGGTGGTCGCGGAAAAATATATTTTTCCAAAATAGGCGAGTATAATTGGCAAGTGCTTGAGGGAGAACTTCTAAATTGGCCAGTTCAAATTCTCAGACAGGATAATGGCGTACTCTTTGCAGTCTGCACCTATGGATTCAAATCTCAAATTCTGTATTCAACAAACAATGGACGTACTTTTGAGTCGTTTAGCCCGGTTACTGACCACAAAATAACCTCTTTTACGAGCCATGATTCAAAATACTATTTCTCCACTAGAGGTGGTGGTGTTCAATACACAACTGATTTTGGGGAATCATGGAATCCACTCAATACAGGATTCAAAGATCTGGAAATACGAACAGTAGAAAGCCTTGATAAGCAGCTATATTGCGGATCTCAACTTAGTGGCATTTACCTTCTAGATGATACTATTTGGCAACCTGACCAAAGAGGAATTGGTAGTTTCCAGGCAGAACAGATTGTTGTTGATGAAGGGTCTTTTTATATCAATACCTATGACTCCATATACATTTCAGATTTGAAAACAAATTGGGAAAATATAACCCCAATAACTACCGATTACAGAAGATGGGGGAAAATGATCAGGATGTCAGATAGACTGGTGGTCTCAGGATATCAATATAATAATAACGTGAATGTCAGTTGGGATTGGGATCTATTTATGCTGCCAGACGGTGACCAGTGGGTTCAACGAAATACACCCTTTAATGATAACATTATGTCATATTCCAGATTCCTTTTTGGTGATGGCAGTAGAATCTATATTTCCTATGGTGAGAATTACTATTCAGACACCCAAGATTGGACCTGGGTGAATATGGGTGAAGGAATTTGGGAATACTGGATGCAATTGATTGATCATGTTGTATATTCTGCCTATTCAGACAGAATCGCGCGGTTCAAAGAGTCACCTAAACAGTGGGAACATCTGGTCTCTGCAAGGGATATGGTAGAAAGTGCTGGACTGGAATGGGATGGTGAGGAAATTGGCTATTTCTGTTCAACCAATAATACATTATTTGCATTTCTGTCAAGTGGAGCGATCAAAGAATCAAATGGATTATACAGATCAACCAATCTAGGTTTATCATGGACCCAAGTATATCAGGCCGATGATGGAATTGCCTGGCCATATTTGTCCATTCGATCACATGCCGGTTGCGATTCTACGCTTGCCATTGTAACCAAGAAATGCCTATTATTAACTTATGACAATGGCGACCATTGGGAAGAAATAGAATACCCTTCAGAGGCCAGAGCATTTTCAGCAGCAGCAATAAGCCGAGACACGATCTTCTTATCTAGCCTGAATATTGGGTATGGTGGAGCACAGGGCATATGGAAGCATCCATTAAAAGGAATTAACCTTGGTGCTTCGGATGATACCAGCACACAGATATCAATTAGACTTTATCCGAACCCAGCCAGCAATTACATTATTATAGGCGGGACTGAACCAAATCTATTATGCAAGCTTTCTATGTATGACTTGACTGGGAAAATTATTATTTCTTCTATGGTACGTGCAGATGAACCTATTAATATTGAGAGAGTTACTAGTGGTCTGTATATGGTGCAGATTAAAACAGGCAAGAATACATCAGTTCAGAAACTTCTGATCACGAAATGAACCCCTGCAAGATAGACACATCCTGCATCAGCAAATTGTGATTATCCAAAAGGATAGCTTAATTTTAGGAAAAGTATGTTCCGAATCTTGCCAAACAGAAACAGTTTTCGTTAACCAATAAATCATGCTTGTAATACAGAATTACGGACTGGCGGTTTTTATGTGCGTCATAACAATGATATGCTGGGGATCATGGGCCAATACACAAAAGCTGGCCAGTAAACAGTGGAAATTTCAACTTTTCTACTGGGATTATTCTTTGGGCGTCCTCATTTTAACATTGATCTTTGCTTTTACAATTGGAAGCTTTGGTGATGTTGGAAGGGGTTTTATTGAAGACTTGAAGCAGGCCGATGCAGGAAGTTTTGGTTCAGCCTTGCTCGGCGGTGTGGTGTTTAACCTGGCAAACCTTTTACTTGTTGCAGCGATTGATATCGCAGGCATGGCTGTGGCTTTTCCAGTAGGTATTGGTCTGGCCCTGGCAGTTGGTGTGGTTACCAACTATCTTGCAGTACCAGTAGGTAATCCAATTGTGTTATTTATTGGTGTTTTCTTTGTGGTTCTTGCCATCATGGTCGATGCCCTTGCGTATAGGAAGCTTCCATCCAAGGGGGAGAAATCAATGAAAAAGGGTTTACTGCTGTCTGTGATTGCCGGTGTTGCCATGGGCTTCTTTTACAGGTTTGTTGCTGCTTCAATGTCAGAAGATATGGTGAACCCCGATTCGGGATTATTTACCCCTTACTCTGCCCTGGTGATTTTTTCTATTGGACTGCTTCTGTCGAGTTTCGTATTCAATTCCATATTGATGAAAAAACCAATCACCGGTAAATCGGTTCGTTTCAAAGATTATTTCACCAAAGGCAGCCCCAGGCTTCATATGATCGGGATATTGGGAGGAATAATATGGAGTATTGGTATGTCATTCAGTATTTTAGCCTCAGGTGAGGCGGGTTATGCCATTTCCTACGGCCTTGGGCAAGGAGCGACCATGGTGGCTGCATTATGGGGAGTGTTCATCTGGAAAGAGTTTAAAGGAGCACCAAAAGGCACCAATACCTTGTTAAGCATGATGTTTATCTTCTTTGTAATCGGTTTGTCCATGATCATCCTGGCAAGAGTTATCTAGTTGTTTTTCAAAAACATGAAACAGAAATATGAGTATCGTCGTTGTTGGCAGTTCAAACACTGACCTAATCATCAAAGTCCCCAGAATACCAAAACCCGGCGAAACCATACTTGGTGGAGAATTCAGCACAGCTGCTGGCGGGAAGGGTGCCAACCAGGCGATAGCTGCAGCTAGAGCCGGTGGTAAAGTCAGTTTTATTGCCCGTATAGGTGATGATAATTATGGATTGACGGCTTTAACAGGTTTCAGGAAGAATAAAATTAATACGGAATATGTGACCCCTGATCCGGATATCCCTTCTGGAACTGCATTGATACTGGTTGATGAGAAGGGGGAGAACAGCATTGCTGTTGCCTCCGGGGCAAATGCTCGCTTGTCTGTTGGAGATGTGATGGAGGCGAAACGGCAAATTGAGAAGGCTGATTTATTGTTGATGCAACTTGAAACACCAATAGAAACAATCCGGGCTGCTGCAACCATTGCAGGCTATTCAAATACCAAAGTGATATTGAATCCAGCTCCGGCTCAGGTATTGGATGATGATCTCTTGTCGAAGATTGATATTGTAACACCGAATGAATCTGAGGCTGAATTATTAACCGGCATTGCTGTCGTAGATATCCAAAGTGGCACCGAAGCTGCCCATCTTCTCTTAAAGAGAGGGGTAAAGTACGTCGTTATTACCATGGGCAGTAAAGGTGCACTGCTCTGCTCCCTGGATGAAAGCCAGCTGATTAGTGGCTTTTCGGTAAAACCTGTGGATACCACAGCAGCCGGAGATACTTTCAATGGAGCCCTTGCGCTAGCCATCTCAGAAGGTCAAAATCTACCAGATTCAGTCCGATTTGCAAATGCAGCTGCAGCACTATCGGTCACTAAACTTGGAGCACAGCCTTCTATACCTGATCGCACTGAAATAATCAAGTTGCTAGGAGCCCAGGTATAGAAACCATTTTTATTATTGAGATCAGATAAGTGGAGCAGATACCTGAAAGTTATGCGCAAACGGGGAATCTGCTGGTGTTAGATGAATGCATCAATACCATGAATGTTAAAAGTGTTTTTGCAAAACCGTTGATTATCATATCAGTAAGGTGTCTATTTTTGGGCACTTCATAGAAAATTTGTACATTTACATTCAGTCTAGACTTGTCTTTTCTATCTTTTCGAGCCATGACGTTTAAAGTCTAGGCCTGTGATTGCATACTTATGTAATGCTGGCGTTATGGATTTAACTAGAATTTATAGGCATTTGAGCTTAAACTCCAGATTACGAGTGTGATCCTTATGTGGCTGTTTTTTTTAAGAGTTGGAACGATTTAAGATTGTGAAGATGAAATTAGAAAAACTGTACCTGGTGATAATGATGCTTTCAATATGGCTCTTATCAACTGACTCATTGCAATCTCAATCTCCACAGGTTTTGAGGTATCAAACTGTCATTTATGATAATTCTGGTGATCCTGTGGTCAACAGTCCTGTCAGTGTCAGAATACAAATTCTAAGCGGATCGGCTAACGGATCGGTCGCTTTCTCAGAATCCCATACTATATCAACGAATAGCAACGGTCTAATTACCATTAAAATAGCCTATGGAACACTCATTTCAGGTAGTTTTGCCTCGCTGGATTGGGCTTCCAACCAGTTTTGGTTGAGGGTCGAAGCAGATTTATCAGCTGGATCGAATTATAGTTTATACAGCAATAATCAAATACTAAGTGTTCCTTATGCCCTCTACGCAAAAACGGTAGCTAATGCATCCGGCAAAACGTATTCATTGGGTGATGTTAAGGATGGCGGTATCGTTTTTTGGCTGGATGAAACAAGGCAGCACGGACTAATATGTGCTTTGTCTGACCAGAGTGCAGGTTGTCCCTGGATATCAAATCCCAGTTTCCTATACCTGACTTTAGCCACCGGTGACGGCGTTTTTTCAGGAGCAATGAATACTACTATTATAAAAATTGTGGAAGGATTCGGTGCCGGTATAAATTATGCGGCTAGGCTTGCCCATGAGTATCACAATTCGTATCAGGGAAAGGAATATGGAGGTTGGTACCTTCCATCAAAACATGAGTTAAGCCTCATGCTTGCTAAAAAAGGACTCATTAATTCAATTGCATCAAACAATGGTGGCACAGCATTAACTGATGCTGGTTATTGGAGTTCAACAGAATACGACATATCAAGGGCATATTTCCTGGATTTCAGTACTGGAAGTTCTGGTTTCGATAGTAAATTGAATTCTTACCGGGTTAGAGCGATAAAATCATTTTAATGAACAAAACAATATACAAACAGGGTATTCTATTGACAGTCACCGTTTTTGTCAATTTTTGTCTTATTGCTCAAAGTTCATTTGTCTCTGGTGGGTGGAATTACAGCGGACCCGGTGGAAGTGCCACAACCTCCGTCGGTCAGGTGCATTATACACCCATGACGGGTTCAGGGGGAATCTCATCAGCTGGCGTTCAACAATGGATTCCCTTAGCAAATCCAGCGATCGACCTACAAATTACCAATGTAGTTAGTAATTCTACACCAAGTTCCGGTGATCAAATAGTCTTTACTGTGAGTGTTAAAAACTTAAGTGCTTCGTATACTGCATCAAACGTTGTTGTTAAAATTATACTGGATATTTACTATCTCCAGTACATTTCACACTTGACAAATGGTAATGGACAGCCTGTCGGAACCTGGAATTATGCAGGCTCGGGTGCCTGGAATGCAATGGATTTACCACCTGGACATACAAAAACCCTTACAATTACCTGTTTGGCTAGAGCTTCAGGTAGTCTTACTGCTGCCTTATACTCTTTTGACCAAGATGATGTAGTTCTGAATAACAATAGTCAGGCTGCTCTATTTACAGTTACTGGATCATCAGGAGGTGGAGCTGGAGGTATTGAAAGTCACGGAAGTATGGCCCTGGAACTAGGCACAAGACAATTTTACCGGATGAAAAACAATCTGCTTGATTATTTCAATCAACCAGAACTTTCACCCAATTTCAAAGAAATAGATGTGCACACCGGAATAGTAGTCACAAGTAGCAAATCCAAGAATTTATCTTCCGAGCTGTTATTGCTGATCCCTGAAAAGGGGCCTGATAGTACCTCAGCACATATAGTTACGCCTGCTGATCTACTCGACTTCACTAATGCACACGAAGTATTCTCCGTTGATTATTACAATCCCAAACAGCGGCGAATGGCTTCGATTCTGGCGATGACAACAAGGGGTGGTGAAGTTTATGAGCATTCCAAAATAGTATGTGATCGCTTAAACGGTGCCGAATTGAATGATATAGATACGGTGTCAATCATGGGACTGCCATTTATCCGTTATGCGCTGATCCATGATAACGGAGATTTGGATTATGCCATGAGTTTTATTGCCTACCATGCTAACAGTCGGCGTGTAATCGATAACAGGTGGTTAAACAAAGAGTACCTGGTTCCTTTGAGTGCCGAAGTATATAATTTTCAGATCTGGTCAGCCAATCCCCAAATCAGTGTTGATCTAGCCACCGAAGTAATCAAACGATTTGGTGAAAGGGGTATATTAAACTTTAATAATGAAGATAAACCCAATGTCCCTGACTTGTTTATATCCCGTGGCCATTATGAGGACGGCAAATTGGTTTTACAGGTAAAAAATCAGATTGGAGCCAAAAACATAACATTAAGTGGTGATTTGGCTCGTGTTGAGAATGGCAAGCGTGAGGAATTTAGGGTAAGAGCTTCTCTAAATCCGGCACTGTCGCAGGATGAAAGCATTGAAATTCACTTAGACCATTTTTTCGATGCTGCTTTCACCGTTAGCCACGATCAGAGCAGAGCTGAAGATCAGCTCTACATGGCTGATGGTCCATGGGGATACGATTATGAGCAAGAGGGGGCTGTCATTGATCAATTTGAGATATTCCCCCAAAAACCTGTTCAGGAGAAGGGGGCCTTTTTATTGGAGAGGAATATTAAAATATCAGGGCGCGTAAAAGAGTATCTTTCCCTTTACAGATCGATTAGGCCTGGGAACCGACCAGTAGATCTAAGTTCATACAATCAAGTTCAATTCACAGCATCTGGAAAGGGCGTAATCAGGGTTATTGTTCCGTTGGCTCATATCGATGATTGGTATCAGCAGCCCAGTAAAACGGTAGAATTGTCAGCCGAACCAACGTTATTCAAAATAGCTTATGATGACTTTGTATTCACCGATCAAGCAGCCATTTTTGATGGTAGTTATATCGTGTCAGTCGTTTTTGTAATAGAAGGCAATAGGATAAACGATTCTGATTTTGATATACAAATCGATGAGCTGAAATTCACTTCTGAGTTTGATGAAACACATAGTGGTATGTTCACCCAGATCATTGCTGCCAATTATCCGAATCCATTCTCAGATTATACTCATATTGATTTTACTATTTTTCAAGGATCTGTAGTAAAAGTAATCCTTCTAGACATAATGGGGAGAGAAGAAAGAGTAATCACAGACAAATGGTATAACGCTGGTAACAACAGGCTTACTGTATATGCCGATAATTTATCAGCGGGCACACACCTATATAAAATCATTACCGACCACAGTACGGTAATGAAAATGATGACCTTATGCAAATAGAAATCATGGAACGGAAAATCATATATAAACGGAAAGTTTGGCTGATCTTGCTGACGGCTATAAGTTTAATACTGCTTCCTGCTTCTCTTCATGCTCAGGCACCAGAGAAAATCAGTTATCAAACGATTATTCGTAATAGTTCAGGGGAAGTACTGGTCAATCGGAGTGTTAAAGTACGGATTACTCTTCTAAAGTCATCACCATCAGGCACTATCGTTTATCGAGAGGTGCATGATGTTCAATCAAATGATTACGGATTAGTGAGTTTTGAGATCGGGGGAGGAACCGTGATCGCCGGAACTTTCTCTAGCATTGACTGGTCAGATGGGCCTTATTATGTAAAAACCGAAATTGACCCGGATGGACAATCTAATTATACCATATCGGGCACATCTCAACTGCTGAGTGTACCCTATGCCTTGCATGCTAAATCTGCTGAAAGCATCGTAGGGGCAGACTATTCAATTGGTGATTTTGCTCAGGGTGGAGTTATTATTTGGCTGGATAATACCGGCCAGCACGGACTGGTTTGTGCTATTACAGACCAAATAGAACGCGCTTTTTGGTTTTCAACAATAGCTGTTTTTCACTACCCGCTATCCTATGGGGATGGAATCTATGCCGGTGAAATGAATACAGCTTTGATTGTGGCAGTTCAAGGTATTGGAAACGGAGACATGTATGCAGCCCGTGCCTGTGCAGAATACAAATCAAATCAAGGCGGTGTCGAATACGGCGATTGGTATTTGCCCTCAAAGGAAGAGCTAAATATCATGTATGAAAAAAAGAGTGTGATTAATGCCGTCAGCCTCGCCAATGGCGGGACGGCATTTCGGGATTATTTTTATTGGAGCTCAACCGAATATGACCAATTTCATGCATACTATCAGTATTTTCCATCAGGTCAGGCAACATGGGATGGAAAAAATAATGATTATTCCGTCAGATCAGTTAGAGCATTTTAATACGAATAAAAACTAATCCTTTTCATCAAATTGGCTTTTTGTATTCAGTGGTAATACTATAATTACTTCAAGTTGCTAATCTAATGGTTTATAAGTAATTCGGACAGGTGATGGACAATAATTAGATAACACTAATCATATTGCACCCGCATATAATCAGGCTGATCGCCTTTCGGATTTATATAATACAGCAAATTGCCATAAATATAAATGCATGCTAAAAGCATTGTCACTATTGGAGATAAAACTATTGCAGTAGTGAAAAGCCATGGGAAATTTTTGCGAAAATGAGTCATCGAATGTCCCCATTTCTTTCTGAATTGTTTACCAAAGAAAAAAAACCGAGAGGTAAATGCAAGAATAAAAACTGGGGAGATTAATGATTTGTATATGCTTGCCCTGTTAAGCAGGGTGGGATCTTCCTTTTCTTTTAAATTCATATATCCTTTCAATAAGTTTTCGAACATTCTAAATGGCCATGGTCCTCCTTCAGTCACCAACTCGCTGTAGGTAGTAAAAACAAGATCACGAGCATCAGAATGTGAATAGTTTTTAGCTTCGAAATTAAATTCTGTAATACCATCCAATTCAACTTTATAATCATCAGATATTCGCCCTTCTTTTTTCATGGTTTCCCAAAGTTTTGTGCCGGGAACTAAGTGAAGTGGTATGACTTGATAAAATGTAGGGTTTAACGAAATAAATTTTTGTGAGTCAGCCTGAGCTATTTCTTCAGTTTGACTGTCCCAGCCAATAACCAGTGAGCCAAGTGTGTTAATTCCATAATTGTGCAATTGTTCAATAATAACATGGATTTCACCTTTTCGTTTCGTCAAACCTTCTTTCAATATCACATCTTCGCTTAATGATTCTACACCAATAAAGATGGTTCCTATACCACATTCAATTAGTTCATCAATCTTGAAATTCACTATTGACTTTATCGAAGCAAAAATTGTTAGCAGAAATGGGCGGCCACGCAATTCGCTTGATTTGAAACACTCAATAAATTCCAATACCTGAGGCCGGTTTAAAAGAAAATCTTCTTGATAAATGATTGCGGATTGAATCTTTGGATACTTCTTACTTTGTTCAAGCAGACTCTTGAATAGTTCTTTGCCTGTAAACAATGGAATATATTGCTGGTTAAATTGGCCGGATGTTGCACAAAAGGAGCAGCCAGTCGTGCAGCCAAGTCCTCCAACAAGTACAATTTGTTTAAAGAGCTCAATATGAGTTCTGAAAAAGCTATTTTTAGCAGGAATCAAATCTTGTTTCAAAGGAAAATGGGTTGAAATGCTCCATTTTTTTGAAATAATAGTTTTCATGAAACTAAGTCCTTCGCCATAGCAAATATAATCGACCAGGTTTTTTAGTTCATTCGATATCTCAAAAGACTCTTTAAAAATAGCTGTTCCATATCCACCTAAAATAATCTCAATACTGGGGTGACTTAATTTTAGCCACCTAGCCATTTCCAACACTTTTTTTGATAACAATGCGGTAAATCCAATGGCTACAATTTCATATCCTCCACTATTGATTTCCTTTCTAAATTCTTTCATTGTGGGGTTTTCAAGCACAATGGAGGCAACAGGAATATTTTGTGCCATAAAATGAAGTGAATGCCAGCTTTGAAAGGCCCGTAATTGAAACATCTTCTGCTTAAACGTATTGCGATAGTAGAAATAGTCAATTGGATCTTTATCTACTGGTAGTTTAGCATAAGGACCACAAGGAGATGTAAAAAGTATTTTCGGTTTCATTTACATAACGCCTATTAAATCAATTATCCTTGATTCCTTCGACCATATTGATGGTAGGGATAAAAAAATACTTGTCTATTGAGCAGATGGTTCCACTCATGAAACCGGCATTTTCAATCATAGTTTTTAGTTCATGGGTTGGAAAGAATTCGGCCTTTGATGTTGTTAACTTAACAAAGAAATGCCAGAATCGATCGTACCAACCATCAGCATTTGTGTGGATTATCAATACTCGTCCACCAGGATTGAGTAATTGATACATATTTTGTAAGGCTCTTTGTTTATCAGGAAAATAGGGCAATGAATGAGTGCTGACAATGATGTCGAATTTCTCCTGGTCACTTACTTCTTCAATAGGAACATTCAAATACCGGATGTTTAATCCTGAATGATTTTTCCTGGCTGTTTCAATCATTGCTAGTGATGTATCTGCTCCGGTAATTCGAGTTTCAGGCCAAGCAGTTGACAGGTCGGATACCAATTGTCCGACACCGCAACCAATATCCAAAATATTCGAGGGTTGTAAACCTTCTTTCTGAATGTACTCAGTGATCAGTTTGCGAGCCGGACCTAAAGAAAAGTGCTGTGCCCAAAGCCTTTCATACCTTGGTGCCCAATAATTCCATATCGATTGTTTGCGCATGTTTATTTCCAGCGTATTAGTTTAATCAGGTAATCAACGCCCATGAAAAACCCAACAAAAGCATGTCTCAGACCAGAAAACAAACCAAACTTTCTCAACAGATAGGTCATGGTTGACCATTTGAATCCGGGTAAAATGTAGAGAAAGAACAGCCAGCCGTAATATTGGGTGCGAGACATGTGTTTAGGTTGCTGGTGCAAACGCAGTAAATCATATCGCCACCATTGGGTTTCGTTTTTATGAATTTCAGGATTTTGACGAGCTATTTCTGTTCCCGGAAAAACTGTAAGGGTTGAGAATAGAGCAAATGAGATGGGTTGCTTCCATAAATAACCAGCCATCTTTCTGAATTCTTTTTTTCTCCAGGCAGGATCCAGCATAAATAACGCAAAGAGATCGATCTCCAATTCATTACAGAGTTGAATTGTTTCATTATTATTCTGAACTATAGCGTCTTTGTTATATGATTTAATCTCACGGTCAGAGATGAATTCCAAACCCACAATCAAGGCTACGAGACCCACCTCCCGAAGTCTTTTTATTACATCAGTATTGTGTGAAATGAATTTTGCATCACCATAGAGAATAAATTTCTTTCTGAGTTGATGCTTTTCGATCTGCGAACAAAACTCCAGGATACGTGATTTATTGATCAGGAAATTGTCATCGATAATCCATATGTATTCTACCTTGATGTTTTTTATTTCTTCAATCACATGATCAATGGGTCGTGCCCCATAATTCTTATCGTGCATCTCTGTACAGAAGCAAAAACTACATTTGCCGGTACATCCAATTGCTGTTTTGACTGTGGCAATAGGCTTGTAGTAAAGGTATTTATACTGATTTCGTGGGGCAGTGTTAACAAGGTGATGATCAATAATGGGAATTTTGCTGGGTACAATAGGATGACATGGATTCAATTTGAATTCTTTTCCTATACGGAATGATCCGCCCGGAACCATACTATAATCCTGATTATTTTGAATTCTTTTGATGACTTCAGCAATGGCTTCTAACTGATTGGCAAAGAAAACTCCGTCAACGGCAGGATGGTAAAAGTTTTCAGGTACAATCTCAGCATGTGTACCACCAATAAATACAATGGGTGGCTGTTGCAGCTCTTTCAGTTCAACAGCCAAATCTAGCGCTTGATTGATTTGGGTGATCAAGGCCGTAATCAGAACCACATCAAACCGATAATCTTTAGTAGCTTGAACCGGAGGATAGCGATGGGTTATGCCATCTAACAGAAAAACCTCATGATTGGGTAGTGTGGCTTCTAAATATTGTAATTCAAGGGGCTCGCAGCGAATGAAGTATTCCAAATGAATCGTTTGTTTTACGGGTCCCGGTTTGTAAGCCAGAATTCTGAGTTTTTCCATATTACTAAATACTGGGTACCATCCGCTTAGGGATATACAGGCTAAAATGGAAATTCAAATAAATCAGGTGCAACAGTATCTTTCAATTTTACAAGGTATAAAAAGATCAGGATACATTGCACTCTAAGAGAAGGAAATTCAGAGCTATATGCACATGCCTGACAACTTATTCCAGACCTTTTTCTGCCTGTAGGAAGTAACGTAAGGGACATAATCCTGTTCGTAGCTTTGGTTTTGCGTTGGTTTTGTGTAGATAAGACAGGAATGTAATACCCTCAAATTGCTCAAATCTTGCATTTCACCTCAATAATTTGTAAATTGTTGGTTGCTAACCCCCTAATATTTCATCATATGAAAGTGCGATATATCCTTGTCTGTTCTGCGCTGCTACTAGCATTCTCAGCTTGCACCACCGAAGATACAACACCCATTGAGGGTGTTTGGGAATTGATCTCTCATGAATTTGAAATGGATGGCAAAATAACCCCAATGGAATTATCTGATGAGGTTAGAATGGTGAAATCCTTTAGCCAATCCCATTTTACATTTATGAACCATAAGCCTGATCCCAGCTGTTTTAACACCTATGGAGGATATGGCACCTATACCTATACAGATTCAACATTTACTGAGAACATTGAACTCATGTTCTATGAAGAAGACATGGGACGCTCCCTAACATACAATTATGAGGTTAGAGGCGATACCCTTATTCAACTGGGACCCGTTCGTGTTGAACCCTTCGAAGGAGATTGGGCCTGGTCACTCAAAGAGGTATATATTCGCCTTGAATAATGAGCCGTGCGTCAACTGCAAGATGAAACTTCAACTACACCTTGCGCTTTCTAGCTGCACGTAAGCCGAAATAAATGACGGCACCACCTGTGAAAAACATCAATAGGCTGTATATCGCAGGGGCAATAGCAAATTCAGAGTTTTCAAGAAGTACAACCGCAATCGTGATGGCCAGCGTACCATTTTGTATACCTGATTCAATGGATATAGATAAGGCACCCCTTTGCTTGATTTTGAACAGTAGAGCAGTCAAAAATCCTACACCCATGGTTGCAATATTCAAGGTAATAGAAGCTAGACCCGAGTCGTTGAAATAGGGGATGAAGTTTTCACGCTCTTTAATGAAAAGACCAACGATCACCAGTATCATTACAATACCCGAGGCAATTCTGACCGGCTTGGCCATTTTGAGCGCAAATTTTTCTTTATAATGTCTGATGGTCATACCCACGACAATGGGAATCACAATGATGACAAAGATTTGCATGATGGTCTCCAGAACATTCAATTGAATCATTTGCCCTTCATCAAGGAAAAACAATAGCGACCAATTGACAATGAACGGAATGGTTAATATGGTAATGAAACTACTTAAAGTCGTCAAACTAACCGAAAGTGCCGTATCTCCTTTCGCCAAATGAGCAATAAGATTAGATGTGGGGCCTCCCGGACAAGCTGCCAGGATCATGATCCCGACGGCAACTTCTGGTCTTAATGGAAAAATGTTTGCTACCCCAAATCCAATTAGAGGTAATAAGATCAATTGATTGGTCAGCCCAACAGCGATGGCCTTAGGATGCAGGAAGATTCTTTTGAAGTCATTCAGAACGAGCGACAGCCCCATGCCAAGCATAATAATTGCCAAGGCTGCTGCCAAAATGATAGCAGATAATTGATCCATAGTTTAGGTTATTAGTTAGATGACTAAAGATATATTCTTTTCGTTAACTAGCAAGTCTTAGTTGAGAATAGAAAGGTAAATGGTTAGACTTAATGTATTATTATTTGACAGTTGACTTGGCAACAGCCTCCTCATAGTTCACCACGTAATGCCACCAATTATTCAATTTGCCATCATTCGGGTTAAGGCCTACGAAGTGGGGGATGTGACTAAACCACCAGCGCATGTATCCATCGTGAGAGCATTCCCATTCAGTACAATCAACCATCCTGACTGAATCATGTTGGATATTAGGGTAATAGGCCCACCCATCCGATAGGGTATTGACCATATTCTTATTAATCCAATCGTAATCAGATAAACCATTCGGTGGGAAATGAATATTACCTACATGAGCACCTCCCGGATGGGTTTTGTCGAAACGCGTGAACAATTCCCAATTATTAGGCACTTGAGCATCATAATCCCATCTGCCGTAGACTTCACGCATGACCGACTCAAATCGATGTCCGAAACTCTCCATGGCAAGCGACATTTTTCGTTCATAATTGAGGCCCATGATCACCAACAATTTTTCATTTCGTGTTCCTGTTGTCGGATCTGAATTAAGCCAGAAACCCGAATCCCCCACATAATTTGATTCCCACATGCCTCCGTAAGGATATGACCATACCCAAACTTCATGGATTTCACCCTGATCTCGCTTTAAGTCGAAATTATAATGACTCACAAAGCGATTGTAATCGAAATGGGTTCCAATCGATTTTAAAGATTCCCAATCAGGTTCTTGTAAGAGCGACAACATTTCCACCATGCTGATTGGCATACCGGAGTCATTCCAATTACTAAAACAAAGAGTATCATCAATAATCTCAACCACTTCAAAATCAACCACTCCATGACTAACTTCTTCGAGGGCCGCTTCGTATTCTTTAGTCAGTTTATGGGGATCATTCCATGTAAACGAATAACCAGGTGTTTTAATCACCTGGTGCATGCGTTTCCCTTGAGTACCAGGAATGACAGGGTCTTGAATGACCACTGACACCTTTACTTTGAGGGTAGGGGCTTGATCTAGAGGTTTGGGCATTGTTGTACACATGCTCAGGAAAACGACACAAAAGAGAGCGATAATTGGGCCTGCAATACTTTTCATTCACTAAATATAGCCACTAGCAATCAGAATACAGGGTGTATGTTGCATGACTGGTGTTTTTGAATTCTGATACTTTCATGGTATTTTAACCGTCTACTAAACTCGAAAACCTTTATGAAGAAAACTACTTTACTCTTGGCAGCTTTACTTTTCCTGGCCTCAAATTTTGCATTTGGTCAATCCAGCAGTCTGAAAGGCAATGGTGAGACTTTTTACATGACAACCTTTGACTGGGCCGATGAAACTGATGAGCGGGGTTGGTCAGCCCCTGAAGGATTCTTTTTCGAAGATCCCGACGATATTGGATACAACTTTCATTGGTATCCAAATGATTCCCTTGTCTCTCAATGGGTTCGTGAAGTCCCCTGGCAATCTTCATCAAAAGAAGATGGACACCTCGCTCTATACCTCGATTGGTACAACAATTGGTTAGATGATCTGGCACTGGATGTCAACAATTCAATTGGCTTTCCCACATTCGACTGTTCTGACAAATCTTCGGTGATCATTCGCTACGAAACCAGTTTTATGTGTTATTCATCGGGTTGGGATA
>CAYUGX010000031.1:0-23469 GCA_964444375.1 uncultured Porphyromonadaceae bacterium
TCCACTCTTCAATTGATCGCATTTTTGACCACCGTCAATGTTAGTCCATACACCCCACTCGGTACCAATAAAGAGGATATTCGGATTCTCATGGTCTTCCTGGATGCAATACACGGTGCCAGAAGGAAGATTAGCAGCAATTGAGGTCCAGGTAGCCCCCTTGTCGGTACTCTTAATCAGATAAGGTGTGAAATCACTGCTGTTCTTCCGGCCGTCGAAGCAGGCATAAACAGTAGATTCATCATGCATAGATGGAGTGATGTAGTTCACAAAGGTCATCTCCGGCACACCGGTGAAGGTTTCATATTTGGTCCAGTTGGCTCCATCATCTTCAGTTACCCAGATCAGCCCATCATCGGTGCCCACATAGAGCAAACCCTGCTTCAGTTGAGATTCTGATAGCGCAAAGATGTTACCAAATACTGATGTTGACAGGTTCTTGGCGACTGCTTCAGGCGGCCACATCTTACCCATCATCGGTAAGTCGTTTTGGTCGATACCACGGGTCATGTCACCACTAATCTTCTTCCAACTGCCACCCATATCGGTACTTTTAAAAACATAGTTTCCACCCAAATAGAGGGTCTTGGTGTCAAAATGTGAGATCAGATAGGGTGTGTTCCAGTTCCATGTGTATTCTTCATCCTCAGTGGGTTGAGGTTGAATGCCAATGCTATTTCCGGTGCTTTCATCATAGCGCCGTATTCCACAATACTGAGACTCGCAATAGTGAATATCCGGATTGCTGGGATCAGGAATGGATAAATAACCATCACCGCCAATGGTGTAGGTCCAGTCATCATTCACGATAGCCCTGCGATGGGTTTGGGAAGGACCAAACCAGGAGCCATTGTCCTGTGCACCGCCATAAACATTGTAAAATGGGTAATCATTGTCGGTACGTACATGATAATACTGGGTAATGGGCAGATTATTTTTGAATTGCCAGGTTTGAGCCCGATCATACGATTCATACAATCCACCGTCAGAGCCCATGATCATATGTCTTGAATCGCACGGATCAATCCACAGCGCATGGTTATCGACATGTTTGTTGCGTCCTTCAATAGAAACCCAGGTACGACCACCATCATCCGATAGGGCTGCCCGAGTATCCATCAGGATTACAGTGTTTTCATCATTCGGGTCGCAGTACAACTCATTGTAATACTGTGGGCTGCCCGCCACCTTATTTGATCGTTTTTCCCAGCTGGCTCCGCGGTCGGTTGAACACCAGGTGCCACCTGAGCTACCGGGTAATTCTATGACGGCATAGATTACATCCGGGTTTGATGGTGCCATCGCCAGACCAATACGTCCAACGTCTCCTCCTGGCAGGCCACCACGCAGCTGTTTCCAGGTTTTTCCACCGTCGTCGGTGTAATGCAATCCTGATTCAGGACCACCGTTGATTTTAGAATATACGCGGCGTTCACGCTGGTGCGCTGCTGCAAATAGTATATCCGGATTCCGTGGATCCATCTCGAGGTCTGTGATGCCTGTGTATTCGCCAATATGGAGAATACGCTCCCATGTCTCACCACCGTCACAAGTCTTGTACAAACCTCGTTCTCCACCAGGTCCCCAGGCTTGTCCCTGGCAGGCTACATAGACTACGTCGCTGCACCTTGGGTCTACTATGATCTTGGCAATCTGAGAACTGGTCTTCAGACCCATATTCTTAAATGATTTACCACCGTTAACTGATTTGTAAACCCCATCACCGTATGCCAGGTTCCGTTGGGTGTTGTTCTCACCGGTACCTACCCAAACCACATTCGGATTGTTGGGATCAAGAGTTACACAACCTATTGAAAAAACGGGTTGATTGTCGAAAATGGGTTTAAAACTGGTTCCATGATTTTCAGTTTTCCACAGACCACCTGAAGCAACTCCAATATAGTACTCTGAGGTATTCTCAGGGTTAACCGCAATATCAGAAATTCGACCAGAATAAGCAGCAGGTCCTATGCTTCTGAATTTTAGCGTCGACAGCATCCGGGAAGAGAGTTCCCAGGTTTTCTCTGTTTCAGCTTCCTTTTTTTTCTTTTTCTTCTGTGCATGCACAGTCAAACCAGGAGCCATGAAAACCATGGCTAATAAGCAGGCTACAAGCCATCGCGTGTGTTTCATCATGAATTGATTTAGTTTGTGTTTTAGCTACCCAAGTTATAAAATCAATCACGTTGAATACAGGATATTTGCCATTTTTAGGTTTTTTTAAGAATTCCATTCGGGATTTTGAATTCTTCAGGGTCATAATGCTCATGAACAGCTTGGTGCTTTGGTCATGATAATCTTAATTTTCCTAAGTTTACGGCTTCGTTGATAATTTAATACCGGTTAGGAATACCGGCAAAAGATCATAAAGTACTATGAAGACTTCTCATCCCTTTTACTCCAAAATGATATTCTTTATCATTACCCTTTTGTTTGTTATTCAAACTCAAAACTGTTTCTCCCAGGATGCTCAGTGGCGTGGGCCAAATCGCAATGGTATTTTTCATGAAAAAGACTTGTTGAAAGAATGGCCTGCGGACGGACCTGAAGTACGTTTTGTTGCTGAAGACATTGGTAATGGCTATTCTTCTGCAGTCGCCACAGCCGAGATGATCTATGCAACCGGTACCAAAGACACGCTTGAATACCTTACTGCTCTGGATCATAAAGGTGTGATCATGTGGCAAAAACCTTATGGAAGGGCCTGGGACAAATCTTTTCCACAGGCGCGATGTACCCCAACTGTCGATGATGATCGTGTATATGTGTTAACCGGCAAAGATGTGATGAGCTGCTTTAATGCTAATACCGGTGAATTGGTCTGGCAGGTTGACCTCCATAAGAAATACCAAAGCAGCTGGGATATGTTTGGTGTGTCTGAATCTGTTTTGATTGTGGATGACATGATTATCACCACACCTTGCGGTGAAACAACCACGGTTCTTGCCCTCGATAAAATGACAGGTGAGTTGATCTGGCAATCTGAGTCACTGAATGTTCATCGCTCGAACATGTCTCCCCTTGCCATAGATCACTTTGGTAAAACGTATTTTATTGGGGCTTCACAAACCCATTTAATGGGAGTTGATGTAGACAACGGGGATATTCTGTGGCGATATCATTATAATTTCCTATCGGATAAAAACGAAAACACCACGATCTTCACCAATACACCAATCTATCGTGATAGCTGCTTATGGATTTCCAATGGTTGGGATGTGAAGTCGGTTCGCCTTGAGATTGCACCTGATGGTAGATCAGTTAAGGAGCGCTTTGCTGATCACACCTTTGACAACCAAAATCATGGAGTTGTTTTGATTGATAAATACCTCTACGGATCGAATTTCACAGGTCGAACTACGGGTAAGTGGGTCTGTATGAACTGGCATACTGGTGAGATTGTTTGGATTCAAGATTGGCATAACAAGGGTCCTATCCTCGCTGCTGATGGTATGTTGTACATCATGGAAGAGAAACGCGGGAACATGGCGCTTGTTGAAGCAACCCCGAAAGAATTTAAGTTGGTCAGCACCTTTAAAATTGAAGAGGGTAAAGGTCCTTTCTGGGCGCGACCGGCCATTTACAACGGCATGTTATTGGTCAGACACGGTGACGTATTGATTGGATATACTATTAAAAACTGACACAACGAGACCATATTGAACTGCTCGCACCTGGAGGTGATCTTGATTCGATCAAGGCTGCTATTTTGGCTGGTGCAGATGCTGTATATTGCGGTATCGAGAAGTTCAATGCCCGAAATCGGGCTGCAAACATCAGTTTAAGTGACCTGCCCGGAATAGTGCAATTGGCTCATGAGAATCGATGTAAGGTCTATCTGACTTTGAACATCCTGATTTTTGAATCTGAATTACCTGACTTATTCAGATTACTGAACCGGGTGAATAACTTTCCAGTCGATGGCTTGATCGTACAGGATCTTGGACTCCTCTACCTATTAATGAACTACTTTCCCAATATTCCTGTACATGCCTCGACTCAACTCACAACGCACAATTCGGGACAAATCCAATTTCTGAAGAGCTTCAGCGTGAATCGTGTAAATCTTTCAAGGGAATTGAGTCTTGATGAAATCAAGGAGCTGAGCCAAACCGCAATTAAAGAAAAGATTGAGACCGAAGTTTTCGTTCACGGTTCATTCTGCATCTCCTTTTCAGGGCTTTGTTATATGAGTGTTGTATTAAATGGAAATTCGGGTAACCGGGGCCGATGCTCACAACCCTGTCGTGATCCCTACAAAACCCATCCGGTAGGTGGAAATTATCCCCTGAACCTGAAAGATAATTCGGCCTTTCTATTGATTCAGGAATTGGCCGATCTGGGAGTCAATTCATTCAAAATTGAAGGAAGAATAAAAAAATACGACTATGTGTATACGGTTGTCAGGGCCTGGAGAAAGCAACTTGATCGATTAATGTCGGGTGCACCGTTGAGTACTGATCAAACCGATCTTTACCAGGTGTTTAACCGGGATTTCAGCGATGCCTACCTAAGGGGCCAGATCGATGATAGCCTCTTTGCCGGCCAACCCCGTGATAATTCCATTGCCAGCGGTCAAGAGGGCCTATATACCTACAAACAAGCTTTAACCCAAGAACTACAATCACAGCTAAAGGGGATGAAAGTGGCCAAAGAGCCAATAGCCCTTAAAGTTTCTGGAAGGCCGGGCCATGCTCTGGAAATTCAAGTGAAAACAAACAGGCATGATTTTGTCGTGCGCTCTTCGGCCAATTTAGCAACTGAGGGTAAAGAAGTTCTAAGCTACAAATTGTTGAAACGTAAATTTGCGCCATTAGAAGATACAGCCTACCACATTTCAAGTTTTGAGCTTGATGAAAAAATGGATAGCGTCTTTTTACCTTTAAGTGAATTGACCCGACTGCGTCACAACATATTTCGACGGATCAATGAGGGACAGGCCTACCGCGCTCCGGTAAATATTGAAATCCAAGACCCTGATTCAGGCAAATCGAAAGAACAGTTATCCAAGCCCTTATTTTCATTAGTAGACAGGGAAGAGCATATTGATCCTGTAGCTGTTCAAGGACATGAGCAATATTATCTCCTCCCGGATGGTTTATCAGATCGATATGAGCAAATGGTCAAGGTTTTTTCTGCGCATCCCAAGCTCATCCCCTGGTTTCCAGCAATACTAATCGGTGAAGATTATAACGCTTCGTTACGTTTTCTTGAAGAAATTCGGCCATCCCTTCTGATAACTAATAACACGGGTATAGCGCATGCGGCCAATGCACAAGGCATAGACTGGATTGCCGGACCAGAAATGAACATTAGCAATTCTTTCTCACTACTGGCTTTGAGTGAAAACTATGGTTGTGTCGGTGCCTATTTATCTGAAGAACTAAATCAAGATCAGATCAAACGTATCAAAAAGCCTGACCCATTCAAATTATACTATAGAATTTACCGGTCACAAAAATTGATGACTACCCGGCAATGCTTATTTCATGAAAATGCGGAATGCACTCAAAAATTTTTTGATGCAAGTTGTTTGAATTCGTGCGAGAAAATGACAACCCTGAAGAATTCCAATGGAACTTCATTTGTTGTGAGAAAAAGAATAGGGCGATATCCGGCAGTCTATCATAGTTCAAAGTACTTCGATCATAAAATCATAGCCAATCTACCCGACACTTTTTCTGGTTATACTCTTGATGTAAGTGAATAAGTTTTTTGCTATGTTAGACTTATATGTTTTGCTGATACCCTAAGGATGGTTTTATTTGTGATGAAACAAGATGATGAAACAAGATGAGGGTGAATGAATCAGTAATGAAAAGACACTGGGAGAAGGTTTATCAGGAGAAGGGAATGGAAGAAGTGAGTTGGTTTCAGCAGAATCCGTCTACTTCACTCGAGATGATCCGGGAGGTAGAATTACCTAAAACAGCAAAAATCATTGATGTGGGTGGAGGCGACAGTTTTTTAATTGATCACCTGCTCGAATTGGGCTATGGAAATCTGAGTGTACTTGATATTTCAGGCGCTGCCATTCAAAAAGCAAAACAAAGACTGGATCAACAAGCCAGCCTTGTAAATTGGATTGAAGAAGATATTACCCTATTTAAGCCAACACAACAATATGATCTATGGCACGACCGGGCTGCCTTTCACTTTCTGACAGATGATGATTCAGTGCGGTACTACCTTGATCTTCTCAATAACTTTCTGAATCAGGGTGCCTTTGTTATTTTGGGTACATTTTCTGAAGACGGACCTCAAAAGTGCAGTGGGCTAAAAGTCAAACAGTACAGTGAGCAATCGATGAGTGCATTACTTGAACCTTCGTTTGAAAGCATGTCAAGTCAGATTGTTGCCCATCAAACCCCGTTTAATTCAGTTCAGGAATTCATTTTCTGTACATTTAGAAAAAAATAAATACAAATTGCACTTGATTTCCAAACATTTTGGTGGTCAGACCTGTCTTTATTCTTGAACGCGTGAGTATATCCATGAATATTTATAGTAAAGTACAATTCATCGCTATTATTGCCATATCAGTATGGCTACAGCCCGAATTAGCAATTGGGCAGGAAAATCAAGATAGCGTATTTCAATTTACGGGAATCGCAATTGAATGGGAAGACTCAGGTCTAGGCCCGTATTATCACATCAAGCTGATAAATGACACCAAATCTGACAGTCTCACTTGTCTGTTAATGATCGATTTACTAACTGATCAGGATTTTGATTTACTGGGTAAAAAAGTGAAATTGAACTATACCTTCATTGCTGAGAACCACCTTGACTTCCTGGAGTTGAAGTCTGACCAAGTGGTTTCCATTAAGAAAAACCATCCCAGCCGAAAGCAAATCGAAGGTCGATTATTGACTTGCACCTGCGGTGATATGAGCGGCTATTTAGACATTGAATTGGCAAATGGAAAACAGATGGAGTTTATCACCGATTTCTATTGGCCAGAAGATTTCTATCGAGGCGACCAGGTATTGGTCTATTATACCCTTGAAAAAGAAATCGAGGTTGTTTCTGCTGAAGTTGTAAAATGACTATCAGCTGGCCAGCTCAGTAATAGCATTAACTAACACATCAAGCTCCTTTGGGGTAGTAAACACGTTAGGTGTAATCCTGCAGCCTCTCACACCTGGACGATTGATGGCAACGGTGTAGATCTTGTACTTATCCAAGAGTACTTTAGCCAAATCTCCTGGTTCCATACTTTTGATACCTACATTGGCTATTCCACAGGCACGATGGGGGTCGCTTGGGGTATTGACGACAACATTGGGCAGGTCTCTGACTTTAGTTGACCAGTAGCGTTGCAGATAGCGTAAACGTTCCTCCTTACGTGATCCACCGATATTGTTGTAATAATCAATGCAATCGGGAATGGTGATATCGGTATGCACAGGCCTGGTGCCTATATGGTTGAGTCGTGAAATATCATCCTTTTCTTTTTTGCCGGCAGCCATAAACGGCCAGATGTCTTTGATCCGCTCTTTTTTGACGTACAGCATGCCTGAACCCAGGGGAACACTCAGCCATTTGTGCAGACTAGCACCATAATAATCACAATTGAGTTCTTCTAAATTGAACTCAAAGTGTGCTACTGCATGAGCACCATCGACCAATACCTGAACACCATGCTTATGTGCCATGTCACAGATTTTTCTTACCGGTAGAATATGTCCGGTTATGTTGATCATGTGGCATACCATGATCATTTTTGTTTTATCCGTGATGGCATCCTCGTAGATTTTAACGATCTGCTCATCTGATTTGGGATCATTTGGTACCATGATCCGTTTGTTCACGACACCAAATTTCTCGCCCACGTGATCAAACATATTGAGCATAGCCCCATAATCCTGTTCAGCCATAATGGCTTCATCACCGGCTTTCCAGGGGAAGCCACCAATGATCATGTCTAATGATTCAGTTGTATTTCGGGTGAGTATTAGCTGGTCAACCGGACATCCGCATAATTTAGCCAATCGCTTAATAACCTCCCCATGATTGTCCCATTGGATCGTACGCATATAATACGAACCCTGATAATTTACGTCTCGCACGTGTTGGATGAACTTCTCTAATACTTCTTGAGGTTGAATGCAATAGAAGCCATTCTCGAGGTTGATATAATCAGGCTTCAATCGATAACCACGTCGAATACCAGCCCAGAAATCTTCATTATCGGCAAGTTCCAAAGGTGAAGAGTCTGTATGCAGGTCAATCCATCTATCCACTCCATAGGCTGAAGGCGCAATTGCCAAACTCAGCAGGCCCATTTTTTTTAGGAAAGTTCTCTTGTCCATATGTCGCTAGTTGATTTAGACTTCGATAAAGTTAAGCAAAAGACCAATACTGCCATACTTTATACCGGTTAACCAGTTAATCAGTTAATCAGTTAATCAGTTAATCAGTTAATCAGTTAATCAGTTAACCAGTTAATCAGATAACCAGTTAATCAGTTAAACGATAAAACACATAGCCTACACCTGAAATGCCTCAGCCGGATTCGTTCTTGCTGCGCGGGTTGCCTCCTGACTTACGGTAAGTGCTGCCAGAACTAGGGTGACCAAAGCAACCAGCACCAGGGTTATCCCAAACGAAACAGCATTGAAGCTGATCTTGTACGCAAAATTATTCATCCAATTGCTGATCAGGAAGAATGAAGGAAGAGCTAAAGCTGTTGAAATCGCTAGCAAGATCCAGGTTTCTTTGAACAGTAAGAGCACTACCTGCCAAATGCTTGATCCATAGGTTTTGCGAATAGCTATCTCTTTGGTGCGCTGAACGGTCGTGAATGAAATCATCCCAAGTAAGCCTAAACAAGAGATCAATATGGAAAGAATCGAGAAGACAAGTAAGATCCGACTAGTGCGTGCCTCTGCACTGAAGATCTCATCGAAGAAATCATCTAGCCAGAAGGCTTCTATAGGATAATTAGGGGCAAATTTCATCCAGGTTTCCTCAACCAGTCTCATTGCCTGACCATTGTCATCTCCTTTAGTTTTAATAGAGATAAATCCATAAGATTCTCCCCCAATCTGGTATATGATGGCTGGACCAATGGGCTGCTGCATCGATTCGAAATGGAAATCCTTTACAATCCCGATAATGGGGAAGTAAACAGCTTCGCGTCCTTCAGCTGGTGGAAACCAAAAACGAACCGTGTCGATGTTTGTGATTTGGAGCTCCCTGGCCGTTGCCTGATTAATCACCACAGCAGCAGAATCTGCCGGACGTCCCAGATCAAAATAGCGTCCTTCAACGATCTCTAATCCAATTACGTCAGCCCATTCAGGGCTACTGGCAGCTTGCATAATGGTATAAATCTCATCGACTCCGCGTCCTTCCAGAAAATGTGCATTATTAGAAAAGATCATACCTGGTAAGTGACTTGACCTGGCTACCTCATGGATGGCCGTTTGAGCTAGCAGTTCATCTCTGAAGGCATTGTATTGATCCTCCAGGAAATGACCACTATTTACAACCAGTACATTCTCTTTGTCAAATCCAAGTTCTTTCTCCTGCATGAAATTGAGCTGACGGTAGGCTGTGATTGTGCAGGTTAAAATGATCAGTGTGACTGTAAATTGCAAAACAACCAGAGTCTTTCTTAATCTTCCTTTACCACCTGAGCCGCCTTTGCTGCGGTTGATGACGGTAACCGGTTTCGTTGATGCCAGGGCAAGAGCAGGATAGAATCCCGACAATAAGCCAACAAATAATCCAAGCCCCAATAAGCTCAAGAGCAGTGGGATATCCGTCAGGGGATTGAAAACCAGGGAAGAATTGATCATAGTATTATAAGATGGTAATAGAAGGTATACCAGAACGATCGCAATTATCAATGAAAGGATGCTCAACAAACTCGATTCAATCAGGAATTGCACAATGAGCGATTGCCTGGTCGAACCCATTATCTTTCTAACCCCAACCTCCATTGACCGGTATGCTGAGCGGGCTGTGGCTAAATTGATGAAGTTGATAGAAGCCACTACCAGAATAAGAATGGCCAGTCCGGCAAAAATCAACACATAGGATCTATTTCCAGTGGGTTCAATCTCATACTGCTGATGCGAATCAAGATGGATCTTGGTCAAGGGGGTAGTGATGTATTCAAAGGTATTGCCTTGAGCCAGAAAGTCGTCAAGATTCACATTTATCATCTGACTAAGCAAGGGACCGATATACTTTTCCAGTAATCCGGCCAGGTTTTGAGTGAAGTGATCCTGGCCGATGCCAGGTTTCAGAACCACATAGGTATAGAAATTGTGCGAAAGCCAGTTGTCACGGGCCAGGTAACCCACATTTGTTATTGGAACCAGGTATTTGAAATGAAAATGAGAATTCAATGGGGGATCCTCAACGACTCCTGTTACGGTGTAGATGTTATCAAAAGTGTTTACAGTAAGTCCTTTACCTATCGGATTTTCTTTGCCGAAAAACTTTGTTGCGGTATTTTTTGTAATGACAACACCTTTGGGCATAGTGAGCACTTCATTCGGATCTCCCTGCAAGAGCTTGAATGAGAAAACATCAAAAAAGGTAGAATCCACAAAAAGGATATCATTTCCTTCTTCCTGATAGCTTTGGTCTTCGTATCTGACTACCTGGCTTCCACCTCGCCATATTCTGGTAATTGATTCAACCTCAGGATATTCTTCGAGTAACACCGGCGCCATTACACTGGAAGTAACTGCCATATTCAGGTCATTCCCCATCATTTTTCCGATCACACCTATCCGGTAAGTCCGGTCGGCCTTTTCGTGAAAGCGGTCATAACTGGTCTCATTAAATACATAGATGAAAATCAGGATGGAGGCACTTAATCCAATGGTTAAACCCAGGATATTGATTGCGGTAGTGCCTTTGTACTTGACCAATGCACGAAGGGCTGATTTAACAAAGTTTCTGAACATGTCGATATGTTTGAGTTGGGTTATACATAGAATTTGACGTAATCAAAGGGCACATGTTACACTTCTGAGACTAAAAATTGAATAATTTTTAACCCTGCTCCAAATGCAGTCTGGTCTTGGGCAGGCTCTCAGGGTAATTTTTTTGAACGAATTCAATCATTTTTTCACGGACATATACCCTCAGGTCCCACACAGTTGAGGAGTTTTTTGCGCTCACCAGGATCCTGACTTCCAGGGTAGACTGCTTCGAGTCAGTTACCTGAAGTACGTTTACTTTTTGATCCCACAATTGACTTTCAGTTAGAAGTCGGGTTAATTCTTTACGCAGGGCATCAAATGGTATCATGTAATCTGTGTAGAGGAAAACACTCCCGATTAAGTCAGCACTGGTTCTTGTCCAGTTTTGAAAAGGTTTCTCGAGGAAATAGGTGGAAGGCAATACCAATCTTCTTTTATCCCAAAGTCTGACAACCACGTATGTCAGATTTATTTCTTCAATCCAGCCCCATTCATTTTCTACCAATACGGCATCGTCAATCCTGAAAGGCTGGGTAATGGCTATCTGAATACCAGCTAACAAGGCACCTACAACTTTTTGAGCCGAAAGACCAATTATAATGCCCGCCAATCCGGCAGAAGCAAAAATCCCCACACCAATTTTTCGAATGTTCTCAAATGATAGTAGAATCAGACCAATCGCTGTTAGTATAATGATGAATACCAATACTTTTTCCAGGATATTAATTTGCGTATGTAATTTCCGGGAGTTCAGATTGTCTTCAACCGTAAGGTCAAAACGGTTCAACAACCTTCGTTTTATCCATTTGAGAATTTCAATTGAAAACCATGCAGATGCAGCTATGATCAGGTTATCTCTTTGGTCTGCTATGGCCGATAAATCCCAGTTTGTTTGCGATGTAAGAAAGTTCAGTAGCGGTTTGAGAAGCGCAAACAGAACGATCATTAATCCGCTTATGATGAGGGTAGACTTTTTTTTCATGTCAGGCTGATTTAGACTGTTTAATAGTCGAGTAAAATTATACTTTTATCTTGTGAGTAAACAATCAGTTTTTACCAACAAATGTCCAAGCGGTTTAGTTCAATAACCAATTATCAGGTAACCTTACCTGTTAGCATCTTTTTATTGATCATTTTTTTCACAAATAGTGCTTACAGTCAAATAAATAAAGTGTCCTGGTTTCCTGATCACATTATTTTTCCGCAATTAGGCTACGATCTGCTTGAAACGCAAATCTACTCTGGAATTTTTTACCTCGCAGGAGAAGATGAATCTTTTGATGGTGCCTATATTCCGGTCAACCTGGGTTTCACTAAGCCCTTGATCAATTGGAAATGGGCCGGTATTAACCTGGGTTTAGCTTTGGGAGTGGCCTCTTATACCCAGTTTGAAATTGAGCGTTACAATGCAAATACATTGCGTGGGGGCTTATTGAATAATGACTATAAAGCCGCTGGATTTTTGTTTGCTGGTACGGCGAAGCATAAAATCAGAGTGCAGCTTTTTCACATGTCTTCACATCTTGGAGACGATTATATGCTTCGTAACGCTTACTTTGAATACAACGACAAGACGAAAAGTTACGAGCAGGTAGACCTGATCTACTATTTCGACAACAAGTACTTTGACTTGTATGCTGGTATTGGCGAGGTCATCAGCCCGAATGCTTTCAGAAAACGATTTATGATCCAGGGGGGAGTGCAAGAAAAATGGTCAATAAATCCGCATTGTGCGATAAGCTCTGGTTTGGATATTAAGTTGTACGAAGAGAACGGATTTCATCCCGATCTTCATGGTGGTTTCGGGATTGTATTCATGAATGATAATCGTAAGCATATCACTTTTTCTGCTGATGGCTACTATGGTGCGCTGCCTTATAGCACACTGGACTATGGCCAGGTATGGTGGGTGGGAATCAGCACGGTGATTACGTTTATTCAATAACATACCAATTGTACCAGTTCGGCATTACACGAACTTCAAGTTCGATAATGTAGTCACGATCCAGGGTATAATACTCGGATGTTTTTTCCTGTTCTCTGATTTTGGCCTGGTCGGTTAAACCGGTATAATACAATGGAACTTTTATTGTTTTAGTAATAATCTCGTCAGTGGGATTGAAAACCAGTAAGAATCCCCTTTCTTTCAGATCTGGGTTTACGTGCATCATGTAGTCGATGTCACGTCCATCAGCCCGACGAAGATGAATGATGTCACTTTCTAAAATATTTCGATAATTTTTATACCAGCTCACCACCCGGGTCACCATGGCTTTGGTCTCATCGGTATCATATAACCGTGGACCACGCAAGGCAGACTGAATGCCCATCCCGATATTGCTTACCAGCATCATTTCATAATGATCGAGGTGCTCATGAAGGGGCTCGATTGTTGCAGCGGCACCACCACCATGATATTGGGCAAGTGGGATGAAGCTCCAGCGCATACTGGGCAGACTTTCCCATGTGCCATCAAATATATTCTGTCGGGTATGAATGAGTTGATGACGGCGAGGAAGAGACCAGTTATTTTCTCTATAACCAACTCCACATTGGTTGCCTCCAACTAAGTAATAATAGTCGGGAATTCTTAGATACACCCCCTGGGATTTACACCATTTGTAAAAATCAGAAATCACTTTCCACTGTTTGTACTGCGAATCAGCCAAACCTTTGTGTCCGGGATGCGTGGTTGAAGCACATTGATCGCCAGGATAGGAACCATCGTGTGTAAATGTCATGAATCCTGTCTCAGAAAACATCCTGTACATTTTCCTGAAATATTCCTGGCCCCAGCTGCTGCACAAACAAGGAGAATTACCAAAGGTTGCAAATCCACCTCGCTTACCAGTCTTTGGATTGATAACATCATCTTTATCACTGATAGCCCTGGATGCCAACAATGAGTAGGTGCCAATTTTAATACCCTTTTGATCTGCATACCTGGCGTATTTCTTCATTTGATCGTAGTTTGCCTGGCTTTCATCTTCCGGATTGAATCCACTGCCAAAGGAGAAATTTACCATTTCGTATCCCACAGCTGCGGCCTGATCGATTCCCTTCGTGAAGTCTTCCCACTTCGACCGGGTGATGTGAAACATTAATGGATTTTCAGTTACCCAAGGGGCAATCTTTTTATACATCCGCCGCATGGCCAACCCATTTCGCTCTTTATCGTATGAATCATAGGGAATCATGAAGGTGCGGATTGAACTAAATGAGTCATCTGGTGGAACCTCTTGGTAATAGCCAAATTTTGGATAGATTCGGATAGTATTGGGTATGTCTTGAATCCATGAGATCTGAGTTACATAGTCTTGATCGGTGCCCCAATGTACGGTTTGGTTATTCGCCACTTTCATCTTCATACCAGAGAAAGTATAGTCGGTTTCAAACTGAAGATTGGGTTTGACTTTCAGGTCATGCTGATTGCGGTAGCCACCATAGGGGTCATGATCGGCAATGCCCAGGTATTCTGAAATAATCTGGTCAATCTGGATGGGATTGGCCCCTTCATTGCTGACACTAACCCATTTCGACAGGGCTGCTACGCCATCGTAAAGCTCATAATGTACACTGACTTTAATCTGCTTGAGCTGTTTTAAGCTGGTTTCGATTTGCTCGATCTCTGACGGATCTATTTGTCCATAGGCGCCAAAGTGCTTGAATTTCAGTCGAACCAGGTCACCGGGAAGCTCATAATCAGTACCTGATGCGTTTCTTCCCAGCTTGCCAATCCCGGCAGTGACTGGATCAGGCACTGGTTTTCCAAAATCAATGCTTTCAAAAAGCATCCATTCACCACCATCAGGTCGACCTTCACACATGACTTTTTGCCCGTCAATGCGTAATCTAAGACTCCAGTCAACACTGAGATCTGCGCTGTTCTTGCCACCTGCCCGGATGTTTTCCCGCTCACCATTGAAGATTGAAAAACGCCAGGCACCATTGTTCTTGGAACCTGCTTCATTGCCCGGGCGCATATTGAATTTGATGATCCGGTCTTCCCAAACCAGTGCGATCCCCGGGCCCCAAAAGCCCGACATATCGGTACCTGCATTGAAGGTGGTTTCAACCAGGCCAGTGCTGGGTGGAAGCTGGTAATCGGCATACACGGCTGTGTTGTTTGGAGTGTAGATTTCTCCTGGTTTTCCTTCATTGAAAAAGGAACTGCGTGCATGAAGTGGGCTTATTCGAAGTTTCCAATCGGGCTGCATCTCGGTGAAATCATCCACAAATAGAGCTTTTCGTCCGATTCCACTTTCCTGAGCAAGTGTCATGAGGGCAGGAGCGTCGACATCCGGCAGGCGATAATTCATGGTCAGCTTCACACCTTTTGGTGGCCACTCCACATCAGGTGCATGATGTCGAATCTGCTTCCAATCGAAACGCGTCTCGGGTGCGCTGGTGGTAAATCCTTCAAATTGAAATGCCAATGGATCTGCAGTTAGCTTGTTGAGCCAATCGGGGTAGAGAAAAGCCAGGTTTGGCTGGCCAACCAAGCCGCCAACATCAAGCGTAAACCCGTTGATGGTAATCACCGCCTCGGGTTTAATGGCTCTGATCTGTTCTTGTTTATCATGTAAGTTTTTCAGACTGATGGTTGCTGCATTAGGTGCGATGCGAAAACACCTTGAGACAATGCCATTTGACAGGATGATTTCGTTGCCAGCCTCATTTCTAAAAACACCGGCTTCCATGCCTTCCGGATCCAAAAGCCAATCTTTTTCGGCTCCGTTAACAAACTTCCCATGAGCGACTGGCAAATCTTCAATGTGTTCGTATTTTTGTGATGATCCGTTTACCCAAATGAAGAGCATCAACGTAACAGTAGCAGCAGTGATTCTCATAGTTGATAGATTTAGGCTGCTAAAATAGTAATTCCAAAAAATGAAATTTGTGGAAACCAAGATTATTACCTCCATCGTACTAACGGTACTCGTTATTATAACTGGTGTCGTCCTGACAAAGAAGGGCAGTCCGTATCCAGGCTTACTGTTTAATGTGCACAAATTGCTGACATTAGCCGCCATAACCTTGCTTGTGCTTATAGTGATTCAGCTCATGAAGGGGACGCCGGTATCAACAATAGACTGGGTCTTTATCATTCTAACCGGGCTTTTTATGATAGGCTCACTCATCACCGGGGGCTTGCTCAATGTGGAAGGGGCAGCCTATTCAACCATGCGGATTTTGCATAAGATCGTCCCGGTTGTTGGTATCATTCTGGCGGTACTAACAGTGCTTCGATTGGATCGATTGGGGTGAATCAATCCAGATAAGAATTATTGATCTGAATCCCGGAATTTTTCCAGTGTTTTCATCGCGCAAGCCACAGAACCGCTTGCCTCTGTTGGATTTAATTTGTATTCGTAATACCGTCGCATGAATGATTCTGCACCTGACCAGATTGTTTGAATAATTCCCTGATAACGTGGTTTTAAAGAAGGATTGGCAAACTCACGCAAGTGGATCATGTCGTCGATTTGCTGATCGGCAATATGGGCTTTGTTGTACGGACAGGTAGCGACATGAAAGCCTTTCATGGCAAAGTAGATGGCCGACTGCTCCGGACGCTCGTAGTGCCAGTCACAGATAAACACATCTTTGGCAATGAGGTCAATCGCGCGATGGGTGTTGTTGTAGCTGGCTTCCCACATGCCCATCCCTGTGGTTTTTCCATCAATGAGACGGTCACCCCAAATCATCAGGGTACGGTTACTTTGGGCCAGGTGGTTCCTGATTTTGTTGACTTCTCCGGCAAACAATTCTGCTTTATCGCGTCCGGCACATCTCGGACAACTGTCATGACCGATGTAGAAAACCTCATCCATCCCGGCATGAAAGTGTGAGGCTTCAAAAACGGCACAGATCTCATCTACCAGTGCAAATACAACATCATGAACGTCGGGATGCGAAGGACAATACGATTTGCAATACAAGCCGTCTGGATTGGGCCAACTATAGTCTTCTGGCATTTTTACATGGGGCGTTTCATCAAATTCAGGATACACGGTGATCAGGCTATATGCCGTTTCGGCCCACGATTGGTGACCCAGTAAGTTGATCTGTGGTACCAGGTTGATCTCGTGTTTGCGACAAATGTCCACCAACATCTTTACATCCACCTGGCTGAGTGCCACCGGATCTTTCAATTCTGGATGACTGGTGTATTGGTAGTTCCAGTCAACACGCAGAATCAAAGTATTAACCTGGTTTGGGCCTAATTCTTCATCAATAAAGGTTACAAATCGATCTATTCCAGCTGGCCGAGGAGCTGCAATGCAGAAACCTTTTACCGGTAACGTTTCATCTACAGCGGTTTGACCTTTTGTGAATTGAGCCATACAGGCAAGTACTAAGCAGAGTGCAAAAATTCTCGTATTCATGAGGTCCTTATTTATTTTGTGTTTAGATGTGATGAGATGTTAATTCGTTGAAAAACCATATCGGCCTGGCTACCTTCGTATAGGATGCCAATATGCTCGTCATCAACACGAGTCAGGCTTGAATAGCCACGTCCCCATCCCTCATCCAGTAAAATCCATTGGTCATCTGGCCAGGTATTTCCATCATCATGACTGAATTTTAATGTAATGTGATGTCGGCCATCTACCGCATTCGGATTAGAGAAGACCAGAAGGGAGTGATCTTCCTTTCCCAATGAGTAGGTATGTTTAAAAAGCGAAGCCATGCATACCGGTTCCTTCAGGGCTCCGTGCGAACTGCTGTGCTCGGTCCAGGTCTGTCCCAGGTCATGGGTGACTGCTATTGCACGGCCATTGTTTTCTCCCTTTTTTGTCCGGTTGCGATTATCGCGCATGTTTAACATCAGACCCCCGCACGATAATTCGACCACGGCGCTTTCAGTTGTATTGTGATATGCGGGAGAACTTGTGGTCCAGGTTGTACCTTGATCCCGGCTGTAGGTAATATTTGAAAATGGCAGGCCAGTTTCATCACGCCCCTGTGTTGGGATCACCAGCGTACCGTCTTCAAGACAAATTCCGTTACCTGGTGCGGGGGCCCACAACCACCATTCCTCATTTTTGCACATTTTGGTCAGATTTACAGGTTCACCCCAGCTTTTACCGTCGTCATCAGAGTACGCCATCAGAAACTGTGATGTTTCTTTCACGTCAAAACCTGCTTGTGAACCCCTGTCTCGCCATTGATGATTCCAGGCAGTGCTGTCATTAGTAAGACCCTCAAGCCACTGGCCCTCGGGATTAATCACTCCAAACATCCATAATCCAAAAACAAAAATCCGGCCTGTCGCTTGGTCAACCAAAAGGCTGGCATCAGATACCCCGTTGAATTTCTCTGGTAATTCGCCCCAGTTTCCCATGTCCAGAGCAATTCGCATATCCTCCCACGAATCTCCTCCATTGGTACTTCGACTGATCCCTATGTCAATGTCTCCTTGCAAATCCCGGCTGCTGTTTCGACGTACATCGTAACATCCCAGTAGAGTGCCATTTTTGGTAGTGACCAATCCTGGAATTCTATACGTGTGTACCTCATCGTCTAAATGCTTGCGCACGGCATAACCTGCCCGCAAAACGGCAGCCTTTGACATGGACTCAGACAGGCAGTATCCCCTGTTGGTTTTAATCCCCTGTAGCTCAACAGTGAACAACTCATCTAGTGAAGCTGTCTCAGTAAGTGTCAGGCTCAACCAGAAAAAATTCTCACCTGTTTCCAGCAAGGTATTGGCCTTGAGCTTAAGCTTCCTTTTAATGGTGCTGCTTTCAGCGATAATTTCGTGCTTTTCCAAATTGATGCGGCCATCTAATGGTCCTACCGCAAAAATTGTTGCTCTTTCAATACACTCAATACGAGTTGGATCGGATAGTCTGAAATCAAATGATTCAACTTTCGTGTTCTCAACTGAATCCGAAACCACACAAAGCTGCACCACATGATTAAATGCCTTGTTTTTCAAAACAGGATAATCAAAATGTCGCTGAGTTACCTCAAATGGCAATTCTCGAAGTTGGCATGACGTCACTACGCCAAACAAGAAACACAAATAAATGGCCAGTGAAGAAACACGAATTAATCCTGGAATACGAATAACTGGATAGCTGGATATCTGTCTCATAAGCGATTCTTAATCGGTAATTTTCATCGGTGCGACAAGGCTTTCAAACGGTTTCTTGACTCCTGGACTGCTGGCAATTGCATATTCAATGGCCAACTGATTTTGAATGTGCCTGTAATAATAGCGGATAGTAAAAGTGTGTGCACCGGGATCTAAATCAACCGCAAAGGCCTCCGATGTGTTTTCAGTGGCTGTTCCGCTGCCTATCAACTCACCGTCAATGGATAGTGATGCCAGGCCATCCCAGGTTTGGATGAAAAATGTGTAACTGTCCGATTTCGGAATGGTTAACAAACCTGTTAATTCAACCCCATAGGGATTGTATAAATCTGCAAACCGGGTATCAATGTGTCCCCTGTGATTGACTTTGGCAAAAAGTTCAGCATTGATCATCTTCAGTCTTTCCTGATTCATCTTGCCCATATATCCCGACCTGATTTGAGGTAGGGTATCGAAATCAGGCAGGGTAACCCATCCGGTAATAGGTGCTGACCCAAAAACCTCGTATTTGTAAATGGGTGTGATCTTCTGGTAGTATTTTTGTTGAGGGTAACCTATCGGATTGTTTTCTGAGTCGTAAACCTGAGCGGTCAGAACGGCGCTTTTGTACAGACTAAAAGTTTCACTGTAGGGCACTGTTTGATCGTAGCGGGGCAAACCCCAACCATCACCAAGGGTAACACGGATTTCTCCTTCTGTACTGGCTTCCAACGTAATTTTGATGCTGTCGGTGAAGGTCAGATCTTCAGTATGTAACAAACCTGATGGGTTAAAGGTAATGTGGTGAAATAGCTCATTAAATCGATCTTGCTGGGCCTGGTAGGTAGCTGAGGCCTCTTCGAATGAGGCAGGTGATGAACCAGATAATAGCTTCTCCGAGAAGATGGGTAAACGTTCACTTAATATCGGAATAACCCTGAAGTAATTTTGTTCCCAAAAACAGATCTGTGCACCCCAGATCCCTTCCTTGCTGTCTAATTTAACTGGTTCAATTTTTTCATTCCAGTGATCCCATTCGGTAATCTCCCAGGCATGGGCTCGTTCTGGACTGGGAGCAAAATTCATTGCGCTAACCATATACCAGGGCATCCAGGTTGAGTTCATTATGGTAAAGCCGTGATCAAGCAATGTTTGTGGATGGTTGTAGGTAGTATTCCAAACAATCACTTTAATGTCTTTATCGACTTCAATGGATCCGGCACCGTTTCCATGAAAGCCTTCCCACACAATGCTTTTTTTGCCAGCTTCTTTAACATAACTGTTCATTTGATTGATGAAATAGCAGAAGAGCTCCTGAACATTCCCTTCAGCCGCTGCTTCCAGGCCATGATCTAGACAGAACGTCTTGTACCCAGGCAGGGTTTTTATAACCTCTAGATACACCTCATCACTACCAAAATGGATAAAAGGACTGGTGTGGAAAACCTCAGCCAGTTCGTTGATTATCCCCCTACAGCCAGTGTAACACGATTCTTTTGCAATGTTTACCACATATGTTGCTGTCGGATTGCCGGTTTTAGGATCCACATGCCCAAAAATGTCGGGATATTGTGTCCATAACTGAGATGAATGACCAGGTAAATCGATTTCTGGGATGATTGCAATACCACGGTCATCGGCATATTCGACCAAATCAAGGAGCTCCTCCCGGGTGTAAAACTCACGACGACCATTGGGTAGCACGCGCTTCAAGGCCGGATATTCATCCATCGGGAAAGTAAAGCGTCTGTTATCTGACAAGTGGAGTTGCAAGTAGGGAATTTGATAATACCAAAGCAGATCAATGGTTTCCTTAATTGTCGTAACAGGATGCCAGAAACGGGCCAGGTCAATCATTACGGTGCGATAATCGTATGTAGCATCTACCTCTTTCTCACCTTTTTTGATAACGACTTTTTGTCCTTTAATTTCAATATCCTGAATGAGATCAGCCAGACCAAATGCAATACCCCTTTTGTCGGGAGCGGAGATTTCAACCTGATCACCAATCTTAATAGCGTAGTCGATCTCTGTCAGTTCCTCATCGATAGTTAATCGGATGACTTGTTCTGGCTCTTCTGAGCTAAGCATCTCAATCTTTGTGCCAGTTAAGCGATTAATATGTTCACTAAATGTTTGGGCAATGGGCTGCAGCTCAGCATCATTAACTGCCAGGGTGGTCGAATCATCAAAACGAAAAGAATTCACGTTACAGGCGGTTAATGCAAATATTGCCAATATAGGTGCTAATGCGATGTATTTCATCTTTTAATTTTTTATCAGGCCTGTTAGAAAATCTGTTATGGGCTGTGGAGGCGCAAGATCTTGCGCCTCTATCCCGATAATTTATTCAATGCCGTTTCAATTTGTTTAATCAACCATCCTGTTTCTTCAATTCCAACCGATAATCTTATCATTCCCGGCATTGGGTATTTAGCCCCCCAAACGGGTTCGATGGGTAATAATATGGAATCAACTTCCCCTAGTGTTGGAACCAAAGGGATGCTTTGCTCCAAGTGCTGGATGAAAAGATTACAACGATGGCGCTTGTCTTCATCACTCTCCCCCTTCAGGTCGAATGTAACCATTCCGCCATAGCCTTTGTCACCGAACAACGCCACGGCTTCTGGATTAGTAGTGTGATTAGGCAGGCCAGGATAAAGGACTTTCTCCACCTTTGGATGGGTCTCGAGTAACTGAGCTATTGCCAATGCGTTTTCGCAATGCTTTTTAAAGCGTAGGCTAAAGGTTTTTAGCTGATCGCTCAGCCGATGAGCATCATCTGGACTGAAAAAATGTCCCGCCCATTTTCGGTATTCTATCGCTTCTTTGAGCAAATCAGGATCATTTCCACATATGACCCCACCTGTGATATCGCCATGCCCGCTCAGGTATTTTGTTATGCTGTGGATCACAAGAGTTGCACCATCTTGCAACGGTTTCCACAAATAAGGGGTGCCGAAAGTGTTATCAATAATGGTTTTGACCCCGTATTCTTTAGCTAGCTCCATAATTCGCTTTACGTCAGCGACAATCAGCATTGGATTGGATACTGCTTCAAAATAGATGAACTCGGGCCTTATTTCTTTTAGCATCTCTTCAAGAGCCTGAAGGTCATACACACCATCCTGGGCATAGAAACGATGAATATCGATTCCCCTTCTTTTAATCAGAACGCTGTCTATGAAGGAATTCGTTCCACCATAGATCTCATGGAAAAACAGCCAGGGGCGGGTTTCATCCCCTTGTTGAAATAGCGAAACTGCTAAATCAATAGCTGCCATCCCGGTTTCGACCAGTAAGGCCCATTGACAGTCTTCAATTTCCATCAATTGCTTTTCCGTGGCTACCACCGTTGGGTTTCTATACCTCGAATAGATATAGTTTTCGGGCACATGGGGATGAGCTAGTTCATCATCGAAAGCTTTTTTTGTTGTTTGAGCGTCACGCAGTCTAAAACCGGCCTCCCGGTATAATGGTGTATGAGATTGGTTCACCGTTTTATTGTTCATGTATGAGGGTATTTAGATGGTCATGTAATGATAGTTTGGGGTTAGGGACTTCAGCCTCCTGATAAAACTCTAGTCGATCAATAAGCTCACCCAGACCAATTAATGCAATGATAAGTGGGTAGGAAATTTGGAAAACATGCATGCCTCCGACCGCAACAAGGGCAAACAGCAAAATGCCGACACGAATGATCGATGAGATCCACCAGGTTCGCACATTCAACTTGTTGTTTTTTACTTTTCGCAACAAGTAAATACCCAGCTTAAGGGTAAGTGTAAATCCAATGATGAAGGGTATTCCACTTAGCACCCCAAACCACAGCAATCCGGTAGTTGTAACCCAGGCACTGTGATACAGGCTTTTGTCGGGGTGGACCAGAAACCGGTATACCATGTCAGCAGATATCAAGGTCATGCAACCCAAGACGAGAGCCGTAATACCAATTGTCTGTAGGGGAAGAAATATCACATACACTAGAGCGAACAGTAAGAAGAGGATAAAGGCAGCGATTTCTCGGCTAAGCCATGATCTTCTAACATGGAGAATTGATCGCCAGGCTCGGGTTTTTTTACCCAGGTGGAATGAACTGAGAATCAGGGAAACCGCACCTGCTCCAAAGAAGAAATAGGGATTTAAATCTATACCAATGATTAGGTGTGCCGCAAACCAGCCAACCAAACCACCCAGTAACCAGGTAAAGATAGCCAAGGGCCACTCATGACTCAGTTTAACCTTGGTCATGGGTTGGTCGATCCATTCCAACACCTGTTCATTAGAAAAATCGGGTGTGTCAAGGCCAAGCACTTTTGGCTTCGTTCTATTTTCAACCAAAGGAACCAGTTGTATGGCTGGCCTGATATTCTGTTCTATGAAACCTGGAACCAGATAGCTAATGGCTTCAGACTCTAGTATGTCATATTCCAGGGCTCC
>CAYUGX010000032.1:0-23126 GCA_964444375.1 uncultured Porphyromonadaceae bacterium
GAACCGCACTATTTTTCTGTCCTGTATGGTCATTTTTTTGCTGACATGCAGCTGCAAAAAAGAATCCTCCTCTCTTGATGAATTGTATACTTCGTTTCAAAACCCGCCTACTGAATCTCGACCTTTCGTACGTTGGTGGTGGAATGGGAACCGTGTGAATAGTGAAGAAGTACTCAGGGAGTTGGATCTATTAAAAGACGCCGGGTTTTGTGGAGTTGAGATTAATCCTATTGCGATGCCGCCTTATTCGAAGGAGCCTGATCAGGAGCCACTCAAGTGGTTGAGTCCTGAGTGGAATGAAGTGCTTAAAACTGCTTGTTTGGGGGCGAAAGAACGTGGTCTTGTGGCCGATCTATTGGTTGGATCGGGATGGCCATTTGGTGGACAATTCCTTGAACCTGATGAGACTATCGAACGGATTGCAGCCAATTACCGAGATCTATCAGGCAGACAATCAATTCGTTTGAGTATTAGTGAGCTGCTAAATGATTTGCCTGATCAGTACATCTCAGGGAGGTTAGAGAAAGAGACTCCCCGAAAACTTGAATTTGTACGATTATTCCCTAAAAATCTGTCATCAGTAGGCCAGATCATAGATTTGTATCCTCATTTTCAGAATAATGAGCTTTATTATGAACTACCAGATGGGGAATATCGGCTAGCCTGGGGTGTCTTACAAAAAGGCTACCGGGAGGTGGTGCATGGAACATTAGGGGCGGATGGTCCGACCATGAATCATTATGATGCAGGGGTGACCCTGGTATTTTTAAACAGACTTAAGGAGATTGAACGCGATACAGGTATCCCACTTGGTGAACTGGTAAGAGCCTTATTCTGCGATAGCATGGAGTTGGCCGGATCTAACTGGACCAGCGATTTTGCCCAGGTCTTTAAAGAATACTGCGGTTATGATCTGGATCCCTATTATCCATTTGTTTTCAGTTATTTCGATAAGCCATATCCATTTGAGGTGACTGATCCTGAATTAGCAGACCTGCTCCAACGGGTTCGTTATGATTACAATCGTGTTTTGGTCGACGTTTTTCATGACCGTTTCACCCATGTATTTCAGGCTTTCTGTGAGGAAAATGGTTTATTAACCCGGTTTCAAGCATACGGGAGTCCTTGGCTGCTGGGTATTTTAGATGGTTTTTTAATCACTGACATCCCCGAAAGTAATAACTGGCTGTATGTTCAGAATTCCCTGCCTGATCAGGAAGATTATTTCACCTGGGTAAAAAATCATGGTTCTTTAATCTGGAACAAGTATGCTGCTGCTGGTGCTCACTTAACAGGAAGAAAATCTGTGAGTTGTGAAGCAATGACTAATCTGGGTGGTGTGTTTAAGGCCTCCCTTTCTTCAATTAAGCAAGCCGGAGATATGAACTTCATTACAGGGATAACCCATTCAGTTTTGCATGGATACAACTATTCTCCACCAACAGCAACCTTCCCAGGATGGATTCGCTATGGGGCCTTTTTTAGCGAGAATAATACCCTTTGGCCCCATTTTAAACACTGGCTTGATTATCACGCACGGGTTACAACTGTGTTGGAGAATACTAAACCTAAAGTCCAAATGGCCATATTGGGTCCTGAAGCTGATACCTGGAGCAAAGAGGGATTGCGACGCGTTCCCTTTCATTTAGAGCCCTGGTATGTATACGATATGTGGGAGGGGATTAGTCAGAATGGAAGTTCATGTGATTACATAAACGAAAGGGTAATTCAGCAAGCTGAGATGGGTGCAGGAAAGGTCAGTTTTGGCCCAATGGACTATGAAGTGCTCATTTTAGCTGGTGTGAAAAGCTTAAATCTGGAAACCGTAAAAAAAGTCCTTGAATTTGCAGATTCTGGTGGTAAATTGATTTGCATCGGTTCTTGGCCAGTCCGCACGTTATCAATGACTGAGTTGGGTGAAAATGAGGAATTAACTGAAATAATCGACCAGATCCAGTCTTTTGATCTGGTCTACCAATTAGAGGAACCTAAACAAGGGACTTCAATCACCGACTGGATAACAGATGTGCTGGATCAGACTAGGGTGTTACCTCATGTTCAGATTCACACAGTTGATAGGTCATTGTACCAAATCCTTCACCAATCAAATGAGCAAGAAATACTTTTCATAACCAACACAAACAGAAGGCGAACTATTGCTGCTTCTTTTACGCTGGAAACCCAACAATCAGGACTCTGGTTGTGGAATCCCGAAGATGGAAGCCGTATACCAATCGAAGATCAGGATGGCAAGATAGAACTGGAGCTGAAGCCGCTTGAAAGTTACCTCATCGTTGCAGATAAAAAGCCTTCGAAGGGAATAGAATCTTTAGCCCAATCGAATACCGACCCTAAAGCTGGCACTCCTATTCAGACCGAATGGGAGGGAGAGTTTAGGCCGATTCGGGGAGAACTATTTCACCGGCGGTTGACCGAACTCTTTGATTTTAATGAGGCGGCTGATCCTTTGCTCCAAAGTTTTGCCGGTACAGTTGTTTATCGCGGCGAGTTTGAGATAGAGGAGATAGACTGCCTATTTCTCGATTTGGGACAGGTTAATGACGGTGTGACTCGGGTAATGATAAACGGTCAGGATTTAGGTGTCTGCTGGTATGGTGAACACCAGTTTCCAATAGGAGAGGCTGTGACAAGTGGGAGAAATACCATTGAGATCGAATACACTACACTACTGTGGAATTATTGTCGTTCGTTGGATCTGCCTGAGACCAACCGTTGGATCCGAGGACGCGATGCCATAGCAACGGGTATAACCGGACCGATTATGTTGCGCTAAGAATACAGATCGATCGCTCTACTGGTCTTGTTTGAGATTAATCCAACCGATACGCGGTGTGTCAGGAATCTTGGTTTGCCATGTGTTTAGGATGTCGACGAGTTCCTTGACTTTTTCTGGATTTTGCTTATACAGGTTAGTAGCTTGAAAAGGATCAGAAGCTAAATTGTAGAGCTGGGCTGGCGGTGCATCCTCCCGAATTTCACCATTGATGACATCGCTATTGACAAGGTTTGTCAGTTGTTGGGCGGCAGCACCAGCGAGGAGATGGTCACCCACATTTTTACCTTGAAAACCACCTTCATCCTGAGCTGGGATGAAAACCCAATCACCTTGGCGCAGCGTGAGGTGCTTGGGGCTATTCGGAGAAATGACCAGGAAGTTTCTGGCAGCGTTCTGACTTGAGCCGATAAACTCATCCAGCTGGTTCACCCCATCAATGATTGTATTTTCGGGCATTGCTGCACCTGCTATGGCTGCAAAGGTGCTAATGAGGTCGATTTGACTCATCAAAGCATCAGATTGTGTGTTGGCAGGAACCCGATCAGGCCATCGAACAATAAAAGGTACACGATGACCACCTTCCCAGGCACCAAACTTGAAACCCAATAGATCACCATTTAAACGGTGCCCGGATTTCCAGGCTTGCTGACCGGTATTGTTGAGCATACCGCCGTTATCACTCGTGAATATCACCACCGTATGCTCTGCAAGATTGAGTTCGTCAAGGGTATTCAGCACCTGTCCAACGATCCAGTCCAATTCGTGGATAAAGTCTCCATACAAACCGCATTGACTGCTTCCTTTGAATTGTGGATGTGGGGTAAACGGGTGGTGAATATTGGTGGTGGCCAGGTAGAGAAACACCGGTTGAGATGGATCTGATTTGTGTCTCTCTTTAAGCCATTCTACTGCTTTTTTAGCAAGGGTTGTTCCGATGTATTCATCTTGGTATAGCTCATGTGCAGCAGTAGCGCCGCCAATGGCTTTGTAACCCCCTTTTTCTGGCCATTTTTGGGTGGCCGATTCAATTCCCAATACAAAAGGATCCTCAGCATTGTATCCCACGACTTCGTGGTTTTCAACATAGACGAAGGGTGGACCACTATTAACCGCGGGTATTCCGAAGTAATAGTCAAAGCCAACTTCTAATGGCCCCGGCTCCAAAGGTTTATTCCAATCCGTTTTGCCGGTGCAAAATCCCAGGTGCCATTTTCCGATGGCTGCAGTGGCATAACCAGCTGATTTCAAAACAGTGGCAATGGTTGGTTGATTTTGGTCAATAGTCAGTTCTTGAGTCAGTGGGGTTGGCCCCCAAAAGTTGTGTCGAAGAGGAAATTGTCCGGTCATCAGCCCATATCGGGATGGAGAACAAACGGCAGAAGCCGTATGCGCGTCTAAAAACTGACGACCTTCTTTAGCCAGGCGGTCAATATGTGGGGTTTGAACTAAAGTTGCCCCATAGCAGCCAAGATCACCATAACCCAAATCATCTGCATTGATCAGAATGATATTAGGTTGTTCTTGAGTATCGCAATTGCAAAGAAGAAAACAAATAATGACCACGAAGACCAGGTATACCTTTTTCATAGTGTTTAGTTTAAAGCACCTCTGGATGCTTCCCCAAATTTATTGATTATATTGGTTTCCGTGGAAGTCATGTCAAGGAGGCAATAAGATTGGTTTTAGATAGTTAGTTGAATACACAAAGAATGTACAAATGGTAAAAGATCTTAAAGAAGTAGTAAAACAAAAGTATACTGAAGTAGTATCAAAAGAGGATGGTTGTGGTTGTAATACAAGTTGTTGTTCACCAACCGAGGACGTGACTTTTAGTGAGAGTTACTCGAAAATAGATGGCTATTCTGAAGAGGCTGACTACGGACTGGGTTGCGGTATCCCAACTGAATTTGCGCAAATCAAAGCCGGTGATACAGTCTTGGATTTGGGTTCTGGTGCAGGGAATGATGCATTTGTGGCCAGAAGAATTGTAGGAGATTCAGGGTTGGTAATCGGTGTGGATATGACTGAAGCCATGATCGCCAAAGCCAATGAGAATAAGCGAAAATTGAATTATAGCAATGTTGATTTTATACTGGGTGAGATTGAGAATCTACCAGTTGGTGATCAGTTAGTTGACGTGGTTGTCAGCAATTGTGTATTGAATTTGGTTCCGGATAAATCCAAAGCATTCCAAGAGATCCATCGTGTATTGAAGCCAAATAGTCATTTTAGCATCTCAGATATTGTACTGAACGGATCTTTACCAAAAGGGATTCGTGACGCTGCAGAACTGTACGCAAACTGTATTTCTGGTGCTTTACCCAAAGTCGAATACCTTAAAACCATTGAAGAGTCAGGCTTCGTAAATGTTGAAGTTGCTAAAGAACGTCAAATCGATTTGCCAGACCATCTGTTAGCACATTTTATCAGCCAGGCTGACATTGATGAATACAGAAAAAGTCAAAGCGCTATTTTGAGCATCACGGTTTATGGCGAGAAGAAGTAAAGCACTCAATTATTGATTTCCTCCTCTAACATGCGAATGATTTTCTGAACAGCTGAGTTCTTCTACTGTTTAATTTATCCGATAATATCGCTGAAAGGTGCAGGTAGTCAAACAGTGCTCATTTTATGGGTCTTGAAACTTCTATGTTAATGAGGGTTCCACTTGACTCTCCAGCATCGTTATATAGATCAATTATTTCCTGACGGATATTCACTCTATAGAGTTGATAGTATAACTTGAAAATATGATCAAGCACTTTTAAACCTGTTTGACTGCCCTGGCTTCCGTTCTTTCTTGCAACTTTCCTTCCTACACCATTATCTTGGATGGAAATGATGATCCCAACATCATGTTTTTTAATCACAAGATTTATAACCCCATTATCATCTTTAGGAAGAATGCCATGTTTAATAGCGTTTTCAACATGGGTATGGATAAGCATTTTAGGAACTGCAAAGCTCATCAGCATATCATCTTCAATATGTTTGATCAAATTAATTCCCTTCTCATATCTGATCTTTTGAATGTCAATGAAATTTTCGACGAATTCGATCTCTTCGGCTAGTGTGATAGTAATTAACTCTGAGGTTTCTAACTGCCTCCTCAATAGCTTCGAGAATTTGGATATAAATGCGTCGAGTTTACTGATTTCCCCTTCTTTGGACAGTCCGGATACTACAGTCAATGCATTGAATGTCAAATGTGGATCTAATTGATTTTTTATCGTGGTGAGTTGCAAGTGTTTGACCCGTGACTGCAATTCAGATTTTTCCCTGGATTGGATCTCCTGAATTTTTTTAATTCCCCATACAAGAAAGGATATTATTAGGTAAACGGATAAATAGAAAGGGAATCTTAAATAATAGAAAATATTAAACTCATATGAAAGAATGAGTGAAGCAAGTCCAGTTTGAAGAGTGAAGCGGTTTTTACTGAGTTTAATGGAAGCCTCGTTGGTATAACCAAATAAATCTTCATCATAAAGAGTATTGTACGCGGTAAAATTGTCGGTATAGATGATTGCGTACTTTCGATTCCTACTAATCTGCATGAATTCAAATTCGCCATTTTCATCCAAATCTCCAATATTGATTATTCGACCGTGGAATGGGAGCTGTTTGATCTCTATCTCTTTGAAATCCTTAGATGTTAACATCAACGTATCTGAATAAAACTGGAATACCAATTGGTCACGAGTGATGAAAAAATTGTGAGAGGGCTTTTTTAGCCCTTCGGGGAACACGTATTCTCTCTTTACTTCCAGATTCTTGTCACGGAATTGTATTTTACTTGGATTACCAGTTGGGTCATTTGATGAAAAAAGCGAGTATACTTCCGTTGACTGGGCGAATGTATCACAATGACTGAACAGTGTATTGCTAACGCCCTGGGGATATTGTATTGGATCCTGATAGAAACCATCTAGAGAATCATCATAGATTTTGAACCATGGGTACCAGTCTGATAATACAATATTTGTGGAATCTGAGTTACTTGTTGCATTTGTACTAACTAAGATTTCACACGCTCCATCTGACTCAAAGTCTATCAATTCTAGGGCAAGATTATTGCTGTAAAAACTCTCTGAGCTTGTCAGTTTTCCATTTTTATAGTCATACATGAATATTTTTCTTGGTTGTTCTGACCTCCCTGCATTGATCGCGAATATCCATTCATCATAACCATCTCCATTCTGATCATGAAAGAGCATACGTAAACAATACCAATCAATCACTGGAGTATTTTCTTGAACTTGGATGGTTGTGATGAAAACTGAATCGCAATACGGATTTTGTTTAGGCATTGAGTCGATTGGCTCGATCCAATTCAAGAATATCGAATCATGGTTGTAACTGAACCCAAATACTTCTTTATAGCCATTATTATCAATATCGTGGAAGTATAACCTTTCGTTAGACTCATAATACCTGGAATAGAAATGGTACTCATCAATTACCAAATCGTCATTTCCGAATACGGTAAACGTAAGACAGTCTCTAACACCAGGTTTATGAGCAATTATACGTTCTAATGGTCCATCATTATCCAAATCAACATAATACTCAAGGGCATGGTCTTGTCTGTAGGTTCTCTTTATTTCGTCGATCCTGAATTTAGAGAAAACATCAGGTAACAGTAGGATGATGATTACGGAAGGTATTATGGCAATAAACAAGGGATTGAACAATAGTTTTCTTGTTCTTCGCCAGCGGAAAATAGGTGATTGATTATTTTTGTCTGGCATAGAGTTTAGAACTAGGTCACCTGAAAGATAGTAAAAATCGAGATTTGATTTTGAAAACCAGATCAGTTGATCAAGTTAACTGCCGGATTTTATTAATCTTACAGCACTCCCGCCACCAGGGGCGAGTTTTATGACTAGTTTGCTTTCTGAGCTTACATTTTCCTGCCGGATGGAGTATGCCTCCCGATTTTCCATGTAGTGGGCATCAGGTGCATCCTCAAAAATATCAGCATGGTAATCGGTATCCGGATTAAGAAAATCGAGTTTGATTTCGACTTGTCGGCTATCTCGGTTAGTGAGGGCACCAAGATACCAGTTCTCACCTGAGCGTCGGGCAACAACAATGTGACTATCCATGTGTCCATCCAATACCCTATACTCATTGTAATCATCCGGCAGGTGCCTAATAAAATCGAATAGATCAGCTTTTTCATGATAGCACTCAGGAGCATCTGGCAAGACAGACATGCCACTGAAGACCACGACCAGTTTGGCATTCTCAGCGGCCACGGTGCCAGGGATGAATTCAAAGACTTTCGGACGCACCTCATTGCCTTCAAAGGCATACCAACCATTGCACATATCCACCGGACCAGCCAATAGATTGATAAAAGGAGAAGATACCGCTGTTTCAGGATAGTATGATCGTTTGGCATCGGCCTGGCTGTGGCAATACTCCCGGGTCAATACATTGGGCCAGGTGCGAGCATCACCACTGGGAGGAATAGGATTGTCGTGGAAATTGACCGTCAGCTCATATTTAGCACATAATTCAATGACCTGACGTGTGTATTTGACTTTGTCTTGACCTGATGAACGCATGAAACCATATTTGATGCCAGCAGCACCCCAGTCGTGGAACTGTTTCAGCACGCGTTCCAATCCGAACTTACGGGCACCCACATCATTCAGATACAGGATGATGCCTATGCCTTTTTCATTGGCATATCTGAAATTCTCTTCAATATCAATCTTTTGATTGGCCTGGGTGGGATCTGATTCACTGCTGAATTCAGGACCGTACCAATCGGCATCCATCAGGAGAAAATCCACATTATTCTCTGCTGCAAAATCAATGAAACGTTTGTGTGAAGGAGTATTTAGATCATATACGAAACCATCTTGAGCGGTATATCCCCAGGCCCGCCAATCCCACATGCTTGTGCCTGTTCTGATCCAGGATGGATCTTCAATTTGGCAAGGTGGATTCAGGTTGACCATGAGGTTGCTTTCAAGCAGATCGCCCGGACGCGAGCCAATCATTATCGTTCGCCAGGAGGTTCGCATACCCTGTTGGCCGTGTGAGTCACCTTGCAGGTCGCATTGCACCGAATGGGGTGTGTTACCCGGTTTGAATCGAATATTGGCAAAATCGTAAATGGCTGCCTCAAGGAGACCGATGTACAGATCTTCGCTGCATTCAATCACCATGGGTGAATAAACCGGATCTTCCATATTACTGAGGGGCAGGGGACCCAAATTTTCACGCTCTCCATTCGCTGACCACCACGTGTAGTCATCAGCAAAGTTGAAACTAGACAGGTCTTCAATCCAGGTAAATGCCGGATCAGAATCGTTCACTGGAAAAACATACCTGAAAGCCACTCCGTCATTGTAAGCCCTGAAAACTATATCCAGTGCTTGCTTTTCGGTTGTCTTGGCTTCAAGGCTAACAATCAGTTCGTTGTATTCGTCTGTGACTACTTTATTCTTCCACCATACCATTTCGTAATCCTCAAAGATTTGAAACCTTTTCATCCCCAATAAGTCAAATGAAACCATGGAATCCTCGTCCAGTAGTAGTCCGAGTGATGATTTCTTGATCGGAATTCTATCGCCAACCTGAATGCTGTACACAGGTGAACCCTCGATTAACTCAAATGTCATATTAATACTGCCATCCGGCGATTCAAGGGTGGTAGGCCGATGACAGGCCAGTGCGATGCTGGAAATTGCTACGAAAAGTATTGCTATTCTCATGGTCGGTTTCAATGATATACAAAACTAACCTATTGACCCAAGAATTTGGTTTGATTTTTAGGCAAAATAGTGCACTTATTTATCCAGCAGGTGATTACCTTTACTTGTTAAACCTAATCAGAGACAAATGAAAAGAAGAACCTTTGTCAGAAATTCCATGGCCATGGCTGCAGGAACAGCTGTAGCACCAACCTTATTGTCATCTTGTTCAAATTGGAAAGGCGCAAATAGCCTGGTCAATGTTGCTCATATCGGCAATGGCGGAAGAGGAAATGCGACAACGCGGCACTATTTTATGCCCTTGGTTAATTCAAGGTCGATAGCTACCTGTGATGCATTTCAAGATCGCCGTGAGAACATGGCCAAAGCCATTCAAGAGTATTATCAGCAGGAGCGGGATGAGACCAATACGGTTGATGCCTATCTTGACTATGAAGAGATTCTGAAGCGAAAAGATATAGATGCTGTGCATATTGTTACAGGTGATTACTGGCATTTACCCATGGCTATTAAAGCGGCCAGAGCGGGTAAACACATCTATTGCGAGAAGCCACTTGGTTTGAGTTTGGAATACATGCTGCTTCTCGAAAAAGAAGTCAAGAAACGCAAACTGATTTTCCACTATGGCACCCAGCAACGATCATTGACGCATTGTCAGCGCGGAATTGAAATGATCAGATCGGGACGAATTGGAAAAATAAAGCACGTTGATGTGTGGGCACCTCAGGGAGGGGGAAATCCCATTAAACCTGACGATATTAACCTACCGGATGGTCTCGATCTCGATCGCTGGCTTGGCCCTGCCCCTGAGAAGCCCTATTCATTCGCTCGTTGCAGTCATGCAACAGGTGTTTACCACACCTACGATTACGCATTGGGATTCATTGCCGGATGGGGAGCCCATCCACTGGATATTGCTGTTTGGGGGGTAAAGGAGCAAATGATGGATGTATCCACCCATCAAGGAAAAGGAATCTTTTTCCCTGAGGGCATGCTCTTCGATACCATCGCAAGCTGGGATGTTGATATTGCCTATAAAAATGGCCTGACTATGCATTTTATGAGTACTGATTTGGCCAGTCCGGTTGTATCGAAGTATTTGCCTAATCATGCTGGTGATGGAACTGCTTTCTTTGGAGAGAAAGGATGGATCAGTATCAGCCGGGGGCAAATTGCATCGGATATTCCGGAGATTCATCAAGAATTAAACGTTGAAGTCTATGGAGAAAATGGGAAGCATGGTGAGAACTTCATCAAGTCAATCAAAGGCGAGATAGAACCGGTTGCACCACTTGATGATGCGATCTTATCTGATTGCATCTCTCATATGGGGAATATTGCCATACGGGAAAATACAGCTGTGACCTGGGATCCGGTGGAGAGAACGATCGTGGGTGAACCGGAATTGGTTGGAAAGCACTTTCATCGGGAGTTGAGAGAGCCGTTTGGGATCTAAAAAAGAATTACATGAAGTATCTAATCCCCACCATCGTCTCTTTGTTGCTATTGAGTTGGTCAGCCAGGTCGCAAAGCGAGGTCTACTCCTGGTCATTTGATGACGAAATGACTTCGCTAGAAGTACTTGGGAAAGGCAAAACCGTACCAGGTGTTTTGGGACAAGCGTACAAATTTGATGGATTCTCATCAGCGATAAACGATACGGTGAATGGTGATATCAAAATGCCACGTTCGTTTACGATTGAGGCCTGGATAGCCTTGGGGGCGTATCCATGGAACTGGGCCCCAATCTTAACCATTGGAAAGTATAAAATCACCGGATTCTATTTTGGAGTGGATGCACATGGTCGGCTGGGCTTTTTCATGTCAGATGCCACTTCGGTGTGGCATGCGGCTGTTTCTAAGGTAAATGATGAGACCTTGCTGGGAATGGATCTCCAGAAATGGTATCATGTGGCTGCCCGGTATTCACCTGCAGAAGGAATTACGGTGTATGTAAATGGGGTGTTAGCAGCGACCTATACTGATTTTACTTTTCGCTATGGTGTCAGGTACAACGAGTTGGAGAAAGGCTTTAGGCTTGGAATGAACCGTGAGCATCTTGCACCCTCGGATCCGATTCGGGATTGGGCGACCTGGCCATCGCAGTATTCTTTTGATGGAATTATGGATGAGGTTAAGATCCATAATGTGGCCTATTCTGATGAAGAAATCAGAGAATTGTATTCAGCAATCACTCCGGAGAATGAACCACTTTTCGAATCGCGTGATTTTCCTGAGATTCCTTCATCAAGCCGATTCGGTGCCAATTTTACGCGACTTGAGTTTTACCCCGAATGGGATAATTTATGGCCGGTTGGTGAACAAATGGATATTGCTGTGCAATTCGATGAATTGCCTATCCGTGTTATGTTCTGGCGGGGATCAAGATATTCGGCCTGCTGGGTGTCTGAGAACAACAAATGGATGGCCGACCAAAGCCGTGAAACCGGTTACAATTGGTACCTGCAAGATGGAGATCGCAACCTGATGCCCACCGGATGTATGGAGCATATGTCGGATGTGCAATGTCGAAGCTCCAGAGTAGCGATTGTTGAAAACAACGATGCCCGAATTGTGATCAATTGGCGGTACCTGCAAATGGATGTGAAATATCGACAGAAAAACCTACCGGATAATACCGAATTCGGCGAATGGGGAAATGAGCTTTACTACATTTATCCAGATGGCGTGGGAATACGCAAAGTGTTGCCCGGTCGTGGGGGCTGGCAAGAAACCATTTTCTTTAGTGCTCCGGGCACTCGCCCAGAAGATAATATCGAACTCGAAGCCTGTACCCTGCTTAACATGGATGGTGAAATGAAAACATATACCTGGGAGCATGGCTATCCAAGATTCGACTTGGATAAGGCTAATATCCAAGTGATTAATTTTAAATCGGAATACAAACCCTTCCTGATTCTACAAGAAGGTGGAGGTTTCGGGGTATTTAATGGTGAAGTTAGGCCAGCATACTCTCATTTTCCCTGGTGGAATCATTGGCCAGTCGCTCAGATTGCATCAGATGGTAGAAGTGCTTCTGCACCAGACCGGGCTGCTCACTCATCTCTTAGTTGGGGATTGCGGACAGGAAACGCCGGGATGTATGGTATGACCAATAAAGACCCAATGCAGTTAGTCGAATTAGCCAGATCATGGAATTACCCTCCTGATTTGAAGCTCCTATCTGATGGCTACACCACAACAGGTTACGACAATACAGAGCGAGCCTACAAACTCCATGCATCCGGCATTGAAGATCTGATATTTGAATGGAAAGCCTGCGAAGAGCAACCCCTGATCAATCCCGCTTTAGTTATAGAAAACTGGCCGGGTGATACAGCCTTTTTATCGATAAACGATAAAGAAATACCAAGAGGAAAGGAGTATAGGTACGGCATTGAATACCAAATTGATGGAACAAAAACCCTGGTTTGTTGGCTGAAACTGAATTCAAAGAAGAATGTAACAGTAAAACTAATGCCGAAATGATGGAGCACAGTTAAACAGTTAAACAGTTAATCAGTTAATCAGTTAATCAGTTAAACAGTTAAACAGTTAAACAGTTAATCAGCCTTAACCCGATTTTTAGCCATGAAACAACTAAAAACTTCATTACTCATAACGCTACTGCTCAGTTTCTCTCAAGTTGGCTTCCCCCAATCCATCTATTGGGGCGACGATGTACCTCCTAAATGGAATGGAAACTGGTCTGCTGATTATCAGATTACTCCTGAGAAAAACGATTTTAAATACACCAGCAGCCACCGGGATGTGTTGGAGTTTATCAATACGATGCGCTGGAACAGCGAGAGGGTCCACACAATCAACATGTTTACCTCAACTCATGGGAAGACCGGTGTTGCGGCAGTATTGGCTAATCCTAGAGTGAACTCGGCCCGGGAGGCGAAGTTATCAGGTAAGCCAGTGATTTATTTGCAGGGGGATATACACCCACCTGAGGCAGAGGCGAAAGAGGCCTTGCTGATGTTGATGCGCGATATTTTGCAGGGCGATAAGGGCCATTTACTCGATAATCAGATCATTATAATTTGTCCGGATTTTAATCCCGACGGAACCGATAACCTGGTGCTGAATCACAATACACCCCATTTGATCGGTGCAGGACGGAATGGACAAGGATTGAATTTAAATCGTGATGGAATAAAATTAGAGTCTCCTGAAGTAAACGGCTTGAACCGTACCATTCTGAACCGTTGGGATCCGGTATTGCTTTTTGACGGACATGCGATGAGCCGGGTTAAGCATGGCTATGCGATTTGTTATGCAACTTCAACAATTCCAAGTGCTCACCCAGGACCTCGCGATTACGTGTGGGAAACCCTGTTCCCTGCAGTTCAGGAAAAGATAAGAGAGAATTTTCAGCTTGAAACCTTTACCCACTGTATGATGGACGAAGAAAACTGGCCACCAACTGTGTGGACACATGAACTGGGCTATTGGTTTCAAGAAGGTAAATTTGTCGCGAATGCATTTGGTTTGCGCAACCGAATGGCTATTTTGGTTGAAACACCCGGACACCCCAGTTTTGAACGCCGCATATATGCACAATATGCCTACATCACTGAACTGCTTGAATATACTAATCAACACGGTAAAGAAATGATGGAACTTTGTCAGGCTGTGGATCGTGAGCTGGTTCAAGAGGTTGAGACACAAGCGGCAAGTGGCAAGCTAAGGGCCTTCGTGGATGGGCAATATGAGTCGTATGGAAAGATTGACTTGCTTGCATATGAAAGGAGTGAGTCGGCCTATATCTCTGGTACGAGTGTTAGAGGGAATAAACAAGGTACAGCAGAAGGACCGCCTGAAGTCATATCGGGTGTTGAGCACATTACTAAACCAGTTGGTACTAAGACAGCCAAGATGCCCAGGGGGTATATACTTCCACCCGAGCTCGATTGGATTGTGGAGAAACTAAGATCTCACAACGTTCAATTTGAACGATTAACTGAACCCATTTCTGTCTCTGGTGAAGTCTTTACAATTGATTCACTGCATCATATCAATTGGATGGGTTTTCGCCTTACCCGGTTGGATGGTGGTTTTGTTGATGTGGAATCGAGAACCTACCCAGCAGGAAGCATTCATATTGATCTTGCACAGCCTATGGTGCGATTGGCATTTTATTGCCTTGAGCCCGAGACAAGAGATGGGTTCATGGGTTGGGGATTGTTTGATGATTATTTGAAAAAGCTGGGAAGCGGGGAAGCCGGGAAGCTGGGAATAGGGGGATTTGAGTATCCTGTTTTTAAGTACTTCAAGATCATCCATTAACACGATAACATGAAAACACATGAACATGACAACACGACAACCATGACAAAAAGAATTCCAAACATACACTACGCTTTCTTCACCCTCGTCATCTTCTCACAATTCCTTTTCTCTTGCCAACCAACTCACCAACCTCCCGGCTTTGAGCCGGTTCATTTTAGTGAAGTTGAAATAGGCAGTGATTTTTGGTCGGCTAAGATTGATTCGAATCACCAGAATGGGATACCCGGTTGCTTTGAGAGTTGTGATCATTCTTTGGTGAATTTTGATATTGCCGCGGGTATTTCTGATTCGGTGCGAAAGGGTACCGAGGCTACGGATTCGGATGTATACAAGATTATTCAGGGGGCCGCACATGCTTTGGATCATAGGCCTGATCATGAGCTTGAAGCATACATAGATCGTTTAATTGACCGGATTGCTGCCGCACAGGAGGACGATGGCTACCTGAATACGTATTTCAAAATTAGAGGATTGGAAGACCGGTGGACGCTGATTAAGACCAGGCATGAATTGTATTGTGCGGGACATCTGTTTGAGGCTGCTGCTGATTATTTTGAGGTGACTGGCAAGACCAAACTGCTGGATATGGCCACAAACTTGGCCGATCATATTGATTCATTGTTTGGCCCAGGTAAGCTGGAGGAAACATCAGGTCATCAGGAGATTGAGTTAGCCTTGATACGACTGTATGAGGTGACTGGCGAGGAACGTTATTTGTCATTGGCTGAGTATTTTCTGGAAGAACGTGGGAATCCAGAACGGCTTGAGCGAGAGAAAACATTGGGAGAGAATGATGCCTATGCCAATGTTCCTAAAAGATGGCTGAAATCATCATATCGACAGGATCATTTACCGGTTAAGGATCAACACTCAGCTACTGGCCATGCCGTAAGGGCCGCTTATCTATACCGTGGAATGTCAGATTTTGCACGGGTGAGACAAACTGATCGATACGATGAAGCATTGAATAAGTTGTGGAATGATATTGCGAAAAAGAAGATATATATCACCGGTTCGATTGGTACTGCACAATTTCATGACGAAGGATTCGGGTCAGATTATAATCTGCCCAATGCAACAGCCTATTGCGAGACCTGTTCGGCCATTGCCTTAATGTATTGGAACCACAGCATGCTCAGTATGACTGGGGATGCCAAATATGCTGATCTTTTTGAATTGACCCTGTATAATGGCGGTATTTCTGGTGGGAGTGCAGTTGGAGACCGATTTTTTTATACCAATCCCCTTGAAGGGAATCCACGACAGAACCGCCGCCCATGGTATGAACCAGGTTGTTGCCCATCAAATTTCGTTCGTTTTATACCGATGATTGACCAATTTATTTACGGTACCAATGAAGAGACGATTGTTATCAATCATTTCATTGGGAGCAAACTGAAAACGAAACTATTTGGCAAAAGCCTGACCATTGAGCAAGCAACGAATTACCCATGGCACGACCAGGTGGATATCAACATCGAGCCCGAACGCTCCCAAAAATTCACCCTTAAAATCCGAATCCCAGCCTGGCTAAACAACAATTTCATCCCAGGCGATCTATATCAATACGCAGAGCTGGCTAAAGAGAGCCAGGTACAGTCGCAAGATCTTGCGACTCCACTCATGGTATCGATCAATGGTTCTTTACTTGAGGCACCAGTAATCGATTCAGGCTACTTAATCCTAACGAGAAAATGGCAACCAAATGACCAAATCTCCATAAACATGAACATGCCCATCCGACTGGTCGAGGGCCGTCCCGAAATAAAAGATGTAGCAAACCAACAGGTCTTAACCCGGGGGCCGGTGGTTTACTGTCTTGAAGAAATTGACAATCCAGAAGTATTCCAGGCACCTCACGATTTCAAGTACCAGGTTAAAAGCACAGAGCTCATCCGGGAGGATGCCATAACACATGGTATATATGCAATAAAAGGCAACATGCTTAACCAACAAACTGGTGATGAGGTCACATTTAAAGCCATTCCCTATTTCGCCTGGCGCAACCAAGGGCCAACTGCAATGCAGGTTTGGTTTTAGCATTGTTTAGCCGCTAAACTGACCAACTGGCCAACTGGCCAACTTGTCAACTTGACAACTTGTCAACTTGACAACTGAATAACTAAGCAATAACATCTATGAAGCAAGCAATCATCTTATTTTTTTTGGTCGCGATTGTCTGGAACCTTTGCGCCCAATCCCGCAATACCATTTATTTGTGGCCCCATGCAGTACCGGGTGAAACCGAGGTCAAACATCCGGCCCGTGTTTCTGATAATACGAGCCGAAATGTTACTCGCTTATCTGAAGTCACTAATCCTGCCCTAGTGGTTTTTGAAGCGGATCGGGCGGTAGCTAATGGTGGTGCAATTATTGTTTGTCCGGGAGGCGGATATTCGATCCTGGCGGTTGATCTTGAGGGCTACGAAGTCGCTGAATGGTTGAAAAGTCTTGGATATACGGCCTTTGTCTTGCAGTATCGGGTTCCAAAGAAGCAAGCCGGTGCACTCATGGATTTGCAACGGGCCATGCGGATGGTTCGAAAAGATGCCGAACGCTGGAAGATTGATGCAAATAAGATCGGGGTTATGGGTTTTTCTGCCGGTGGGAGTTTATGCGCCAGAGCCAGCACGCGCTATCTATTTAAAAGTTATGATGACATTGACACCTATGATCGGATCTCCGCGAAACCGGATTTTGCCATTCTGATTTATCCGGCCTATTTAGACCAAGGGGAAGGAGGATCACTGACACCCGAATTGCTTGTCAATTCGGATACTCCACCCATGTTTCTTTTTGCTACAGCTGATGATCGATTTACCAGCAGCTCTTTAGTGATGGCGACGGCCTTACGTAAGGCAAAGGTATCGGTGGAATTGCATATTCTACCTGTTGGTGGACATGGCTACGGCTTGCGACCGGGCAATCGGGCTGCTGAAACTTGGCCGCTTTTGTTGCATAACTGGTTAGAGTCAGGTTTCAATTCTGAAACAAAGAAATAGCATAGATATACCAGGCAGTATGAGGGATCCATTGTTCTCCCCATCGCCAGTCATGATCGGTACCTGTCTCTTCATACGGTACTTGGAAATCAATATCCGTACTGTCTGAAAGACCAGCTGTGATTCCATTGCAAATACCTCCTGGTGTAGCGGTGTATTCCCATGATCCCAGATACATGTATTCTGGATTATTTCGGCCAGTACCGGTCAACATGCAAACATCAAAGGGATTTAAACCCAATATCCAATTGATTTGGTCAGAAGCATATCGATCAAGTTGATCAGAGAATGCCTGGTTTTCAGCAAAAGCCCGGGCAGTTAGTTTGGCAGCCGTAACCAGTGATCCCAGGCGGGCATCTTCACCCTGCCACCACCATCGGGTTTCAGTGCGATGGGGAAAGAAAAACGAGCTATAACGCTTGCTATCAATGTCTTGCACATATTGACGAGCATATCCAAAAGGATTGTTTACTTCATTTGTGATGGCCAATTCAAATTCCAATGATTTTTTAACGGTTTCAAAGATTTTAGAAGCCATGTCTGGACCAGCCAATTCGGCGAAATGCAGCAAACTTACAGCGACCAGACCTGCATCAGCAGCATGGAAGAAAGGCCGGTCTGTGTCATCAGCAACCCAATAGTTTTGATAGCGCTCATCACTACCCAGTCGGCCAATCAATGATTCAGCACGCACATTGGCTACTTTCAGATAGGCATTTTCCCCTGTTGTTCTGAATAGCTCGGTTGCGGCAATCAGGGCACAATAGTCATCCACAATATTCTCCTGGCCGTTATTGGTGTAATACCGGTTAAACCGGTTCAGGTGATCAAAGGCTTCTTTGGCTACCTTGAGATAAGTTGAATTGTCAAAATCTCCATGATAAGACATCCCTCCAGCCTGAGCGAGCGCAGCAATAGACAGACCCGCTCCAGACCTGTAGCTTGCACAATACCATGCTTCTACTGGTAAGGGATCTGGACAATCCTCTAACGTGTTATTGGTTTTACTGATGTAACGATCTTCGGGTGCTTTTTCTTTACCAGGTGCATTAATGTTTTGGTAAAATGAACTGCCTACCGGATGTATTCTGACCAGATAATCGGCTCCATAGAAAGCTTCATCCAGAATCCGTTCTTTGTACTGGGTGTAAAAGGTTGATTGTTTATTCTCGAGTTCCCGGTATACATTAAAAAGGTTGTATGCCACCAGGGGAAGTTGTTGGGGATTGAAATAGGTGGAACTTGAAAGATGAGATAAGGCTTTAGAATAATCACCAGTTGCGTCCATCCACCCACCATGAGCATCCACGCGTTTTTCTGGCCAATCTTTGAAAGGAATATTTTTATCAGCCTTTTCAAAAGCACCAACGGCCCGTTTGCATTTGAAATAATAGATGATATCCGATAGGGTATTGCGTTCTAACAGATCGTGTTGAATAATGAAGGGCTGAGACACTACCCGTGTATTGTTGCCGCGGCAATCGATGAAATATTTTCCTTCACGGTCGAAGGCACTAAATTCCAGTGTCCAGAAAATCCAGTTTTTCCAATGATCTACGGTGCCTGATTTTTCAACCTGACCGCTGAAAACTACTTCATGTGTTTTAGCGTCTCTCAATTCAAACGTATTTAGATCATGAAATTCTGTGCCCTGTACAATAGCTTTTTTATGTCCATCCGGATAATAACCCAGGTGATTGTGAAGAATGCTTAAGCCCGGATCAGTACCTGGGTGAGTTTTACATGAGACACAAAGGGCGAACAGCGATAATGTTAAAATGGTGAGCTTGTGCATAGCCATTAGAGTTTAAGTTTAATTCGGAGCTTTTCGAATAATCCGGTTAACATAACCACTACTAGAGCAAATAAAAGTGACTTCATTATTCCTATCCATCCGTTTGTGAAAAAATCGGGAAGCGTGATGCCCAAAATCTCCCGCAGTGGATAGATGAAATAGGGTAATAAATAACAGGTCAGTGTGGCGGTACCGGCCGGTTTTATAATCGTATACCAGTTCTTCTTCCCTTTCTGGTCTGCGATCCAGTAAAACAGAGCAAAGAGGGCAAAACCAATCGCGCTGCAAATACCCAACCAGCTGGGCGTACTTCTTAGTTTTGAAATTCCCCATTCAGGCTTGAGCAGAAAGCCAAAGACGAGAGTTAGCAAGACCAGGGCAACCATACTCAAATAAAACCAGTTGATTCGATTTCTCTCATTGAATTTTTGAAATACAACAGTAGCCAACATCCCGGCAGCGGTGAACCCTGCCAGCGTACCTTCAAAGAGCGGATTCAAGATAATTCTGGCAAATCCAAAATTCGACATCCAGTCGAGTTGGTGGGCCACTGAAAAGAAGGTGAATAGTAACAACACGACCGCCATGATGGCAAGCTTGCCATTGGAAAACAGATAGATCAGCGAGTTAATCAGATAGGCCCAACCGATGAGCCCCAGGATGCCCCACCAGTAAGTGCGCATCCATCGATCACCTTCAGCACCTCCTTTGTAAATGATCATCAGGAAAATCAACAGAGCTATACCAACACCCTGAAAAATCCAGGCTGTTGTTTTGCTGGCAGTACTTCGCTTCCAATCGATCCAAATGAATGATAAACCAAAAGCCATAATTAGCATCCACCAGTTCGATGAGATCAGCATACTCTCAGAATGACTGTATTCTTTGTTCACCATGAAAAAGCCCATTATGAGCAGCGATGCCGAACGAATTAGAATGTGCCAGGCGATTTTTCCCCTGCTATCTCCTTTATTTTGCCGGTTTTGGATGGCCAGTGGGATACTGAGTCCGACAATAAACAAGAATAGTGGGAAAATCACATCTGAGAAACCCAGGTAGTCTTCACTGGCCTTAGCATGTTGTAACCATTTCGGGACTCCTGACAGGGTCCATAAATCGTTTACAAAAACCATGAAAAACATGGTGAGGGCACGAAGTATGTCAATCGAGGTGAGTCGGATTGTAGAGGATTGCTTCATAGTGATCTAAAGATAGTTCACGAAAGCTTAAAGTGGTGTATGTTCTAGAGCAGTGTTGGCCTGAAATCAATGAATCGTTTGTGAATTGAGTATAAGTCAGTAGCTTACAATAAATACTGTCTAGTTTATCCAAACCTTTTGTGAAAGGCTACCCTGACTACTGGATATATGGATGAGATATATTCCAGTAGCAATCGGAGCACAATCAATGGTGCAGGATTGTTTACCTGGATTGGAAACTTCTATGTGTTGGGTGTTCTGAATCCGGCCCATCAAATCCATCAAACTTACGGTGACAGCAGTTGCAGATGTAGCATCAAAACTGCAGGTTAGATCATTTGAAACTGGCTGATTGTAGATTCGTAGATTTGATAGCCCATTAGATGGGTTTTGGATTAATGGAGATGATACATCCGCCAAAATGCTGTTTGGAATTCTAACAATAAAAGTATCGGTGGATCCAGCACTTTTAAGGGTATCATTTCCAATTGCCATATCGCCAACAAATGTACCCGTGATAATGCAGTCGCCTTCGGCACTAACGTCGATACTCATCCCTTCGTCCTGGTCCCAAATCTCTGGATTCTCATCATCTCCAGCCATATGTGCCCAACGCACTTCACCCTCCGGAGTGAATGAAGCCGCATAAACCATTCGATTTAAGTGAGCTCCGTATGCAGAGGCCAATTCAATTGTATCTATTCGAATGGGTCCTTCCTGGAACATGCCTGTCACATACACATTGCCTTCGTCGTCTACAGCCAGGTCATTGCAAGCCTGAAGAATATATTTATCTGAATCTACAAACCTGACCCATTGAGGAACACCATCCAGATTGTACTTGGTAACAAAGCTACTGGCCAGGTTATACTCACCATCCCAGTCCGACCAAACCATGCCCCCGAATGTACTTTGGGTTGCCGCTGTTCCACATACATAAATACCCTGATCGGCTGAAACCTCAATTTCGGTAATCAAAGCCATAGAGGGCAATGGTCCGGTTATGTGGCTGACCCATTGTACATTGCCATCAGAGTCTATTTTGGTAACAAATGCGTCTTTGCCCGGCAAGTCAGTTCCTCCAATGTGAACACCACCCCCATACTCACCACCCAGGTATAAATTCCCATCCTGATCAGTTGCCAGTGCTCTTGCAGTGACGTAGGGCATATAGGTAGGTTCATGATTTGAAGCTATGGCTTTTCCCCAGAGCAGGTTTCCATTGGCATCGTGTTTCACCAGGAATATATCAAAAGAGTTGGGGTCATTGTCTCCATCGCTGGACCAGCTCGATTTTAAGGCGCCAGGTCTTGGGATTTCACTACCTGAGAATGCTATATTGTCCTTGAAAGAGCCGGTGACAATGGTGTTTCCTTCTGAATCGGCAACAATATCTCCGGCTTCGTGTTGAGCAATATCATCATTGTTCAAATTCTCTGAGACAATCAAATCTTCGACTTCGCCCTCTGAATTGATGGAGGCCTGAATGATATGCCCACCTTGACCTCGAGTTACTGTATGATCACCGATTGTGACACTGCCTTTATCAGTCATAAGGGCTACAATACCAGTTTCTTGGGTGGTTAAAGGAATGATCTTATTCCCTTTTATTTGAAACGAATCGTAATTGGTTAATTTTTTTGCCCATTCCGTGCTGATTTGTCCTGTTGGATCAAGATCTATTTTTTGAACATAAACACCATGGTAAAGCAAGGAAAGATCCAAGGTATGATTATCAATATCCAGATCCCCTGCGAAGGACCCAAATTGGTAGCCAGTTGAAGGTTCTTCTGGATCAAGAACAATGGATATGCCCTGCCCTGGACTGGCATTGCCATGGGATGTTGCATTGTTGAATCCTTGGTTATTAGATCCTCCATCACTGAAATGGATAAATTTTGAATAATTGGTGGTTCTCCCACCGCACAGGTTTATTCTAATGTATAATTGTACTCCAGTATGTCCCTCAGCGTCTTCTTTGGAGGGGGCTGTATAAGTATTCTTGAAGGTTGTAGCCGTACCAATTTCCTTATAGTCCTCGCTGAAATACCCTAATTCACTGGTTTCACTGAAAAGGATAGCAATATCTTCAGCATCCCCTGGCATAAAACGGTCGAGTTTTCCCGTTAGCTCAACCTCTTCCTCGAAGGATATTTTTGATGGCGGATCCACTAAATAGATATCCCAGGCTTGTCTGAGATTGAATTCTACACTTTCAGAAACGGCATCATTGTATTGAAGCCGAAGTTTGACAGCATCTGCATAAACAGAGCTATTAAATCTAATTGGGATACCACCTGATAT
>CAYUGX010000033.1:0-23027 GCA_964444375.1 uncultured Porphyromonadaceae bacterium
GATCAAAACGATCAAGTTCTTCATGAAGCTTTTGGGTATCCTGGTCTTTAACTGCCTGGTCAACTCCCGCATATACCGGGATTTCCTCGTTGTGAATCTCTTCTTCTATTTCGGCGTGAATCTGATCCAACTGAGCGCGCAATGACATGATATCTTGCTCAAGTATAGCCATATCAACTTCATCAATGGCTTCAAAGTCTGGACTATTAGTCTCTTGAATAGAGAAATCAGGTTGCAAGCTGTCATGAATGGCGTCTAGCTTATCAGTGAGATTCACTAGATCATGATCAATGAGTGCTTCATCAATGTCCTGATAGAGGTCAAAGGCTTCTCGGAAATCCGGGTCTTTGACCAGGCGCTCCTCAAAGTCTATGACTTCCTCAGGTGTTAATCTATTCTCGAGGTATCGGTCAAATAATTCCGATAAATTACTTTCAGTGCTCATTTCTTAATTGTTTATAATCGGGGTCATTTTGTATTTTCTTCATCAGTATCTCTTTGCATTGATACTTTCTCTTCTTTGTGTACTTTTCAGTTTTCAGGTTCAGCTGTTGCTGAATCTCCCGCATAGGAACTTTCTTCAAAAACAGTTTCAAAATTTCTTGACAATCAGCGTGTAACGTCACGAAATGTTTTTGATACAGTTTAAACCGCTCCTGTTCCTCTACCATGACCTCCAAGCCTTCATCCATGTCAACATGAATTTGACTTTCAACCAGCTCATTTGTCGATATTTTACGACTTTCAAGCTGTTTCAGCCATACAATTCGTGCGACTGAGTACAAATAGGTCTTAAAGGAACATCTCAGCTCTAGAGATTCTTCTTTCAGCTTCTTATAAATAACAATAAGCGCTTCTTGAAAAACATCTTTCGCATCCTCGTCAGTTCCACTATTTCGTATTACAAAGAACCTTATCTCAGGGTAGTACTTTTTGTACACAAACCTGAGCAATTCACTATCACTGTTCTTCAGTCCCTCTAAAATGGCCTCGACTGTGTAGTGAACCATCTGTTGATCCTGATCTTTATGAAAAGGTAACCCCAACTTTTCAATTTTTTTACGAACAACGTTTTTAATTCTGTTTGTTAATTCTGTTAATTAACTAATATCCAAAAGTATTAGATTCGGCAAACTCATCAAACTATTTCATCGTAAATTAGGGTAAAATGAGGTTTTTTTTTGACGAACGTACTATTCAAGGCGATTTATGGAAAAAATAGCAGACCTATAAGCCGGATTCTGTTTCCTTCGAAAAGGATCTCTATCATTTATCTGGAAGTACTGTCACCAGCACCTTCGTGCGACCTACCCCCCGGTAAGGAGCGAGCAACTCCATACTACCGGTATACATGGTCTTGCAATCCATTAGATGTACAGCTCTCCATGTCACCACAGAGACTGGTGAGCTCTTACCTCACCTTTTCACCCTTATCCCAGAAATCCAGGACGGTCATTTTCTGCTACATTACTGTGCCTCGCGACACCTTCCCGTTAAGAAGAATGGTGCTCTGCATTGTCCGGACTTTCCTCTGTTTCAGTAATTGAAACAGCGATAGAGCGGTCTGCTATTGGTGCAAAGTTACTTATTTTGCCTGATTAGTATCCGGGTCGCTCCGAATCCGTATTGTTTGAATGAAGCATCCTCGTGACTGCAGATTGGATAATCTTTATCAATGGTTTTTCTTAACGATTCTTTCAAAGTTCCGTTTCCAATTCCGTGAATAAAGATGATCTCTCTCTCATTGGATTCAATCGCTTGGTTCAACTCACCAAGAAAGTGATCCATTTGAATTCGTATTATCTCTCTGTTTGAAAGTCCAATAACAGTATCAACCAACTGATTGATATGCAAATCTATTTCCCTAGTTGCTTTTTTCGTGTTACCTGATTTGAAGGAGGGTGGGCCCTGATCCAGGCTGGTAATTTCTTTTTGAAAAATACGCTCATTCATATTTTCGCTTGTCTGGTCGTCTGTCAGGTTAAAAGACAGAGCTGCATCATGCAGGTAATCATTCTCTACAAAAGCACCCTGAGCGGTGAATTTCTTTGGTTGAAAAGGTATGTGTCGATTAATTATCGGCGGCAAGTTTGAGGATGCCCCGTATGAAAGTAAACCCTGGATTCGGAAACCTTTACAGTCTGATAATTGCTCGAGCGTCATTTCAATAACTTGCATTTTAGTACCTGGCTCCAGGCTTTCTTTCTCAAGCAGATCTATTCGCTCACCTTCGTGAACGTAAACTGCAAAGTCAAGGATGTGATCTGAATCATTCACCAAAAAGGCATTAAGTTTTGTGATTCCACCTGCCGGATTTAATTCACGGGTGAATAACAGCACAACATTCACTTCAGAATTGGCATCCCCTGGCTGACCTGTTTTCTTCCCGCTCTGATCATCAATTTCCTGCGGACTGGAGGCGCGGTATGGCTGCTGAGCAGGATCATCTGGAACAACGACTAACTCAGAAATCTGATAGGGAATGGGCCATCCATCATGGGTCATAATCTCGGCCAGTTGCCGGTCAATAATCCGTTTCACTTTCCCCCCGCCTACTTCGTTCAGAAAGCGTACCTGGTCTCCGACTTTAATCCTCATATTTCGCTTTATCTAGTATTTGGGCAAAGTTAGCTATTTTTGACATCGATTTGGATATGGAAGAACTTGGAACCATGGTCAGGATGCGGGATTTCACCTACGAACTCCCAGACGAGAAAATTGCTAAATACCCTGTTAAAAAACGAGACCAGAGTAAGCTATTGGTGTACAAGGGCGGAACAATTGGTCACCGGCTGTTTACCCAGTTGCCTGATCTGCTCCAACCTCTTTCATTAATGGTATACAACAACACCAAAGTTATTCAGGCCAGATTGGTTTTCTTCAAAGAAAGTGGTGCCCGAATCGAAATATTTTGCCTTGAACCTGAAATGCCCAAAGACTATGAAAGTAGTTTTGCAGCCAGACTTTCGTGTACCTGGCGATGCTTAATCGGTAATGCAAAAAAATGGAAACAGGGTTCTTTGTCACAATCTGTTACAATCAGGAATCAGGTAGTACAATTAACTGCATCGCGATCAGACTCAAAGGCTGTTGATAATTGCATTGATTTCACATGGGATAATGCAGATGTTAGTTTTTCAGAGATACTTGAACATACCGGGCTGACCCCTCTGCCTCCCTATTTAAACAGGGCTGCCCAAACGGGTGATAGCCAATGGTATCAAACTATATATGCTGAACCTGAGGGATCAGTGGCTGCTCCAACCGCCGGTTTGCACTTTACTGATGCTGTTTTGCATAAGCTGGATGATAAAAACATTCGGAGACAGCCACTGACCTTGCATGTTGGAGCCGGTACCTTTACACCAGTTAAAACAGAAACAATTGGTCAGCATGAAATGCATACCGAAAGAATCAGCATTCAGAAAGAACTGATATGGGACCTGCTTAATCACGCTGAATTTGGGGTAACAGCTGTCGGAACTACCAGCATGAGAAGCCTGGAAAGTTTGTACTGGTATGCTTATCTGGTTAGCACAGGTCAGATAGCAGCTGGGGATGAAACCACCATCTCACAGTGGCTCCCTTATCAATTAACTGAACAAATTTCAACCCCCAAAGTTTTACAAGGTCTACTCGGTGAAATGAATGACCAGGACTTGGAATCTCTTGATTTTTTAACCCAAATTATCATCATTCCCGGTTATCAATTTAGAGTGGTTGACCAACTCATAACAAACTTCCATCAACCAAATTCCACACTTTTATTATTGGTGGCTGCATTCATAGGGGATGACTGGAAAGAGGTGTATCAGTACGCCCTTGATCATGATTTCAGATTTCTAAGTTATGGAGATAGTTCTATTCTTATTCCAGCTCAACGCTAATCATGTCTCATACAGACACTACAAAATACTATCCCTCTCACTATGACTTGAGTCAATGGTTACCGGGAACCCTGAAAGAGGTTAAGGCTCGAGGATGGGATTCAGTTGATGTAATCCTCTTCTCTGGCGATGCTTATATCGATCATCCTGCATTCGGAGCCGCCGTGATCGGAAGGATTTTAGAAAACATCGGGCTGCGCGTTGCTTTGATTGCTCAACCAAATTGGCAGGATGATTTGCGAGACTTCAAAAAGCTAGGTAAACCAAATCTGTTCTTTGGTATAACAGCTGGCAATATGGACTCGATGGTTAACCATTACACAGCCCAGAAAAGACTTCGCAGTACTGATGCCTATAGCCCAGGAAATCAGGCCGGTTTCAGGCCCGATCGGGCAGTAACGGTTTACAGCCGGATTGTTCGAAAACTGTATCCTGACAGCCTCATCATTGCAGGAGGAATAGAAGCCTCGCTTCGCCGTCTCACACATTACGATTACTGGGACGATAAACTTCACCCCCCCATAATGGCCACAGCACCAATTGATGTACTGGTTTATGGCATGGGAGACAAGGTTTTAAGAGACCTTGTGGGTACTATTCAACAATCATCAGAACTATCCCACACATATACCTTACCTCAAATTGCATACCGGCTCAAATCATCTGAATTACTTCCCGAGATCGAGGGGATTGACACCATTCAGTTAAGCAGTCACGCAGAATGTGAGAAAAACAAAAAAGCATTTGCAACCAATTTCAAACAGATTGAAACTGCTTCAAATCAGATGCATGGGCCTCGATTTGTTCAACTGGTGGATGATGAGCAGATCGTAATCAATCCGCCGGCTGATATCACTCCATCGGCTCAGCTTGATGCCGTATATGAACTGCCTTTTACCCGGCTTCCCCATCCAAAGTATTGGAAAAAACCACTCATCCCTGCATTTGAGATGATCCGTTTTTCAGTCAACATTCACCGGGGTTGTTTTGGTGGCTGCTCGTTTTGCACAATTTCAGCCCACCAAGGCAAATTTATCGAAAACAGAAGCCAGGCATCGGTCATCCGGGAGGTGAAAAAGATCAGTCAACAGGTTGGATTCAAAGGAAACTTGAGTGATCTGGGTGGCCCTTCGGCCAATATGTATCAGATGAAAGGCAAAGATCTTAACCTCTGTGCTGACTGTGAACGTTCATCATGTATAGATCCAGGTATCTGTCATAATCTTTCAACTGACCATACCCCATTGATTGAATTGTACCAGGCTGTACGAGAAGTAAAAGGAATTAAAAAGGCCTTTGTTGGTAGTGGAGTTCGGTATGACTTATTCACCAGAAAGCAAAGTCACCCCCACCCCAGTCACGAAGTTTATCCCGAAGAGCTAATCAGGTACCATGTTTCAGGCCGACTAAAAGTGGCTCCAGAGCATACTGAACCTGAGGTACTAAAACTGATGAGAAAACCCGGATTTCACTATTTTGATCAGTTTAGTCGACTCTTCCAACGAATCAATCGTAAATACGATTTGAAACAGCAGCTCATACCCTATTTCATCTCTGCACATCCGGGTTGCACCCTGAATGATATGGCCAAACTTTCAGTCAAGACTAAAGACCTGAATTTCAAGCTTCAACAGGTACAGGAGCTGACGCCAACCCCAATGACACTGGCAGCTGTGATGCAGTATTCCGGAATTAATCCATATACAGGGAAGAAAGTATGGGTAACTCATAAATTACAGGACAAAAAAGACCAAAGTCGCTTTTTTTTCTGGTATAAACCCGAAGAGCAATCCAAAATCAGGGCATTATTGAACAAGATTAATCGCAGCGATTTGATAGAGTCTTTGCTACCAAAACCTTTTATCAAACATAACCGTAGTAAGAAGAGGCGATAATTGTTTTTGTAGCTTTACCAAGCTAATAACCTAGTAATATCAATCAAATGAAAAGTTCAAACCTGATCTTATTTCTACTAGCGATATTGTTTACCAGTTGCGGTGGGCAGCAAAACTCAGATGAAGAAATTCATGAAAAGGCTTTAAAGATTCATGAATCAGTATTGGCAATCGATTCACACAATGACACTCCGATGCGATTTACCCGGGGTAATTTCAACATTGGCGAAGCCCATGATGCAAAGCAAGGGGGCGGACGTGTAGATTTTCCACGAATGAAAGAAGGAGGATTGGATGGTGCCTTTTTTGCGGTATTTGTTGGTCAGGGTGCACGGGATGAAGAAGGTAATGCTAGGGCTTACAAATCTGCGATGCGGGTTTTTGATGGTATCGATCGAGTCTTGCAGGAACATGCAGCATTGGCTGGATTAGCAACGACCCCCGATGATGCCTATGCATTGGAAAAGGAAGGTAAAAGGGCATTTTTCATTGGTATGGAAAACGGTTATCCTATCGGTCATGACGTGACAAAAATTGAGGAGTTTTACAATTTGGGCACACGCTATATTACCTTGTGTCACACACGCAACAATGATATATGCGACTCTTCAGGCAACCGTAACGGGCCTGAACACGATGGTCTGAGCGAATTTGGAGAGAAGGTGGTTGATGAAATGAATCGTCTGGGTATCATGATTGATATTTCTCATGCATCAGACAAGAGTTTCTATGATGTGATTGATCGATCAAAAGCACCCATCATTGCAAGTCATTCAAGCGCAAGAGCCATATGTGACAGTAAGCGCAATCTTGATGACGATATGTTGAAGGCATTAGCCGAGAATGGTGGGGTGATGCAACTCTGCATATTGTCATCTTACATCAAAGAACCTGAGCCAAATCCCGAGCGAGACTCAGCCCAGGCTGCCCTGCGTCAGAAGTTTGAAGAATTGGCTGAAGATGATTCAGTGGGTCGCCAGCAATTGAGCAAAGAATGGTCGATGATCAGGGAGAAATACCCACGAAGTACCGCTAATGTTCAGGATGCGGTTGACCACATTGACCATGTTGTGGATCTAATAGGCATCGATCATATTGGTATTGGTACTGATTTTGACGGTGGCGGTGGAATTCAAGGCTGCAATGACGTTTCAGAAATGCCAAACATCACTATTGAACTCGTCAAACGAGGTTATACAAAGAAGGAAATTAAGAAAATATGGGGAGGCAATATCATGAGGGTATTGTCTGAGGTGGAGACAGTTGCAGCAAAACTACAAGCTGAATAGGCGTCCCTGATAAGTCGCCCTGCGTGTCATTTCATTTTCTAGTTTGCTAACAAACTCAAAATTCTTGAGTCCCCATTTAGGCGCTAGTAATTTGTCGGGCGGAGACTCACTGATGAATCGTTCAAGTACCAGCTCTGGTTTTAGTTTTTCAATGAAGCGAATCAATAAATCAAGGTATTCATCAACGCCAAAGGGTTTGTATTTGCTGGGATGGGCTTCGTAATCCTTACCTAACTTGGTGTTGCGTATGAACTGAAGCTGATGGATTTTAAGAAAATTGAACGACAATTTGTTTAATTCATCCGTGTGTTTGAGCATCACGTCATAGTCTTCATCCGGTAGGCCCAAGATTAAATGAACACCGGTATAAAAGCTTTTGTTTTGACACAATGACAATGCACTGATGGTTTCAGTATGGGTATGACCTCTATTGATTTTTTGTAAGGTTTGGTCGTTTGTGCTTTCAATGCCAAACTCCAGGCTTATGAAATAGTCTTTGCCCAGTTTGTCGAGGTAGTCTACTATGTCTAGTGAAATGCAATCAGGTCTCGTTCCAATAACCAGGCCAACAACCTCAGGATGAGCCAGGGCCTCCTCATAGCGTGCTTGAAGCACCTCAATTGATGCATATGTATTGGAGTAGGCCTGGAAATAGGCCAGGTATTTTTGTCCCGGATAGCGTTTCTTAAAGAATGAGATACCCTGATTAAGCTGATCGCTGATGGATTTTTCGGGTAAGCAGTATACCGGATTAAAAGTCTTGTTGTCACAAAATGAGCACCCTCCTGTCGATTTTGTACCGTCGCGGTTTGGACAGGTAAACCCGGCATCTATTGATATTTTCTGCACGCGTTCAGCGAATATGCTTTTAAAGTATCCGGGGAAGTCATTGAAAGGCCTTGATCTTCCCCAGGGATGTAAATGCTTTATCAGATGATTATTTTGGTTCATCACCCAGCCCCAGAAGGTCCATCATCTTAAAGAATAAATCAGTGTTATCTTGAATGCCTGAAAACTTCTCAGCACCCGGACCAAAGGCAAAAACTGGAACCATAACACCGGTATGTCCGGCAGTGGTATACCCTCCAATAACTTCACCCGTCTCGAAATCACCCTGATTTATTCCGAGTCCCCCGGTTTCATGATCGGCGGTGATCAGGACAAGTGTCTCCTGGTTTGCCTCAGCGAAATCAAGAGCAACTTCAATTGCCCGATCAAAATCAATCATCTCTTCTGCAATATACTGGATATCATTTGCATGGCCACCCCAATCGATCATGGATCCTTCAGCCATAACAAAGAATCCATTTTGATTCTTTGATAAAATAGTAAGTGAGGCTTTCAGCCCATCCGGCAGCAAATTGTTTCTGCCTTCGCTTGCTCGAGGGTTATGTTCTTCAGAGGTCAATGCATAAACTTTCCCTTCTTCAATTTCCTGAAGTTGGCTTAGCTGATCAACGATAGCATATCCGTTGCCTTTAAGTTCATGCAACAAATCCACAGAATCAGCTCGTTTTGAGAAATTATTTCGTCCTCCACCCACGACAACATCAATATCAACTTTCAGAAAGTCAGCTGCAATCCCTTCATAATCGTTTCTGGTTTTACGGTGGGCAATAAAAGAAGCGGGTGTGGCGTGTGTAATCGAACTGGTGGATAATAATCCAGTTGAAAGGTCCGCCTCCTCAGCAAACTCGAGGATGGTCTTTAGTGGTAGAGTATCGGAATTCACTCCTATAGCACCATTGTACGTTTTTGTACCAGTAGCGATAGCCGTTCCTCCTGCCCCAGAATCTGTCACATAACTATTTGAACTATGGGTTTTGGAAAAACCGATATGTGTGCACCTTTCGAGGCTTAACCTTCCATTATTTGCTGTTAAACCTGCATACACTTGGGAAACACCCATACCATCTCCAATAAGTAGAATAATGTTTTTCGGTTTGGACTCTTGCTCATCTTGTACTTGGCAGGCACTTATAATTAGTGCTACAATTGTTAATACAGCTAGGTAGGAAATTTTTCTTTTCATTGTTGTGATTTAATTGAAGACAACTTTTACGGAATATTGTTTTGCCAGGCAAATGTAAGGGTCTAAGTTTAATTCAAAAGTAATTTCATTGATTCATTTTCCTCGGACCTTCAACTTCATAGTCGTTCCATGGCAGGGTTGATTCATCCAGATCGTCATCTCTTTGCTTAGCGAATGGATCATGGCGTTGAGGCCCCTGTTTTCGATAGAACAGAGCCAGCACACCACCGGTCAACATGCCCATCAGGTGACCTTCCCACGACACCTTTTCTTCCAGTGGAAATATTCCCCATACCAAACTACCGTATTGGAATACGATGATCAGCGAAACGGCCATCAAACCGATATGCTTCCGTAAAACCCCACTTAAAAACAAAAATCCCGCCAGGGCATAAATCAACCCACTGGCTCCGATGTGATAGGAAGGTCGGCCCATTAGCCAAAGCAACAGGCCAGAAATAATATAACTAAAAAGAAATACACGGAAGGCAAGATCTCTGTAGAAATAAAAAAGGCCGGTACCTAGTACCAAAAGTGGAAAAGTATTTGCGATTATGTGTTTCAAGCTGCCATGGAGAAGAGGTGAAAAAATCAAACCTTGCAGACCATTTATCTTTCTGGGGTACAGCCCACCAAAATGCAAATCCAAATTCAGGCTTTGGTCTAGAATGAAAATCAACCAAATGAGCACAACAAAGAGCGTGGGAAAAACCAGGCTCAGGTAGAAACGTTTTACTGCAATATCCATAGTTGTTATATCAAATCACGTAAACACCTGACAAATCCTTCTACATCATCAACAGTGGTATCCCATGATGTCATCCACCTGACTTCACCCTCCTTTTCATCCCAGACATAAAAGAAATATTCTGCCTGCAACTTTGGGATAATCGCTTTTGGCACAGAGGCAAAAACGCCATTTGATTCTACCGGTCCACTTAGCTCAACCCCAGCGATGTTTGAGACCTCTTTGGCCAGATACTGGGCCATTTCGTTGGCATGAGCAGCATTCTTCAGCCACAAGTCATGAGTCATTAATGTATCAAACTGCACGGCGATGTAACGCATTTTTGATGCCAATTGCATGCTCTGCTTTCTGAAATACTTGAAATAGCGGGTCTGTTCAGGCGTAAAAAACAAGATCGCTTCACCGTACATGGCACCATTTTTCGTTCCACCAAAACTCAGGACATCCACCCCCACATCCCTGGTGATTTCTCGTAATGAACAACCCAGGCTGGCTGCAGCATTTGCAATACGCGCACCATCCATGTGCAATAACAGGCCATGGCCATGCACAAAGTCAGCAATCTTGCGTATTTCATCCGGTAGGTAAACAGTACCCATTTCAGTAGCCTGAGTAATACTCACTACTTTTGGCTGTGAATGGTGTTCGAAATCAAATCCTTTAAAATGAGGCTCGATCTGTTCAATCCCGATTTTTCCATGCGTGTGGGGCACTGGCAGTAATTTGCACTGGGTAAAGAGTTCAGGTGCCCCACATTCATCTTCCTCAATATGTGCAGATTCAGCACAGATTATAGAATTGAATGAATGAGTCAGGGTTTTTAGACTGATCACATTGGCTCCTGTTCCAGTCAGTACAAAGTAACACTCGGTATCGTGACCAAAGTGGTCTTGAATCTTTTTACAGGCTTTGTCTGTATACGGGTCATCACCGTATCCAACTGTATGACCAGTATTACATGCCTGCATAGCCTTCATTATATCGGGATGGACAGCTGCATTATTATCACTGGCAAATCCTCTGGGATTTTTCATAGTAGTAAACTTGTTGAGCAAATTTAGGTAAATTAAACAGACTAGTTAAGCAATTATTCTTATCTTGATTTTTCTGTAAAAATTTAAACTATGTTTCCAGTAAGTACCTACGTAAATCGGCGTCAAACGCTGAAAAAAAGTGTTAAATCAGGGATCATTTTATTGCTTGGCAATGAAGAAAGCCCAATGAATTATTTTGACAACACCTATCATTTTAGGCAAGACAGCACTTTCTTGTATTATTTTGGGCTGAATTTTGCCGGATTAGCCGCAGTTATTGATCTTGATGAAAACCGTGAGATAGTTTTTGGTAATGATCTGACCGTCGAAGATATTGTGTGGATGGGTACCCAACCTACCCTCCTCGAACGTGGTCAAGCTTATGGTATAAAGGAAGTGCAGCCGAAAGCAAACTTAGCAGATTTTCTGAATCAGGCTAAACTGGGCGGGCGAAGTATCCATTTTCTTCCACCTTACCGTCCAGACAATCGCATTAAACTCTATGATCTGCTGGGTATTGATCCATCCACTGCACACGAAGGGGCCTCGACTGAATTGGTATTAGGGGTAGTTAATCAGAGAAATTTCAAAAGCGATGAAGAAATAGCTGAGATTGAAAAAGCTGTTGACGTTTCGGTGGATATGCATGTGGCTACGATGAAACTAGCCAGAGCCGGCATGAAAGAATCTGAACTTGCAGCGGCTGCCCAACAAGTTGCTGTTGCGGCTGGTGGTCAGATCTCCTTTCCTATCATTATGACCATTAACGGACAAACCCTGCACAATCATTACCATGGCAATACGCTGCAATCAGGACAGATGGTTCTATGCGATTGCGGTGCCGAAACCAGCTTGAATTATTCAGGCGATTTATCAAGTACATTCCCGGTAGATTCCCAATTTACCCCCATTCAGAAAGTGGTATACCAAATAACCTTGAAAGCCCATGAAGCCGCTTTACAAGTGTTGGCTCCAGGTACTCCGTTCAGAACAGCACACCTAACGGCATGTCGAGAAATTGTTATCGGGCTGTCTGAATTGGGTATCATGAAAGGGGATCCGGATGAGGCGGTTGCTGCTGGGGCTCATGCCATGTTTTTCCCTTGCGGAACAGGCCACATGATGGGGATGGATGTTCATGATATGGAAGATTTGGGTGAAGTCTACGTAGGTTATGATGGTGAACCAAAAAGCACCGTTTTTGGGCTTAAATCACTTCGATTGGCACGCAAGCTTGAACCCGGTTTTGTTGTGACCATTGAGCCTGGAATCTATTTCATACCTGAACTGATGGATCAATGGAAAGCAGAAGGGAAACACCTTGACTTCATTAACTATGAAGAAGCCAATAAGTTTAGAACCTTCAGCGGAATTCGCAATGAAGAAGACGTTTTGATTACCCCTGAAGGATATAGGGTACTGGGTAAAAGAAAGCCCAAAACCATTGAAGAAGTCGAAGCTTTACGGTCGTAAACTACTGACTCTATGTTGAAAAAGGTGAGATCTCAATGGGTAGTGTGGATGTGAATCATAGGGGCTTCTCTGTGCGTTCACCAGATGAGTCTAGCACAAGAAATGATTGTAACTCCCTACGATCAGCTTAATGTACATTCAGCTCTCGAACAACGCTCGCCCTATGCCAATCTGAAATGGTATTCACTAGGCCCTAGTTTCATGGGAGGACGAATCGAAACCATAGATTGTCCACTGGACCAACCTGGCGTGATCTACGCAGGATTTGGATCAGGTGGCCTTTGGAAGACCACTAATTTTGGTCTTGACTGGACATCGATTTTCAGTACTTACGGGTATAGCATTGGAGATATCGCAATTTCTTTAAGTGATCCAGAAACGGTTTGGGTCGGTACAGGTGAAAACCTCAGGGCTTCACGAGGTTTCTCATACCCTGGATCAGGAGTTTATAAATCAACCAATGGTGGACAAACATGGACTAATATGGGTCTACATGACAGCCACCACATTGCTCGTATTGTGATGGATCCACGTAATCCAAATCGTGTATTTGTTGCCGTAATGGGTCATTTCTGGACCCCTAACAAGCAGCGAGGAATTTTTATGACCGACGATGGTGGTAAAACCTGGCAACACATACTATATCTTTCTGATTCTGTTGGCGCTTCAGATGTTGTATGGGATGCCAGGAATGCCATCATTTATGCCGCAAGCTGGCAGTTTATTGAAGGCAAGGGATCTGGCATCTATAAGTCAAGTGACCTGGGAAAATCCTGGGTAAGGTTACAAAATGGTTTCCCATCAGGACCTGGCGTTGGACGAATTGGATTGACCATTTCACCTGTGAATCCCAACAGGGTGTATGCGGTTGTAGATAATCGCAATCAGAATCTGCTCGAAGAATCAAAACCAATCAAGGGAGCGGAAGTTTATAGAAGTGAAGACCAGGGAAAAACATGGAAGAAAACACATAAACAAGCTATTCAGGAGTACTCGGGATTTGGTTGGGCCTTTGGTGACCTGGTCGCTTCACCAGTCAATAGTGACATCATTTATTTATTGGGTGTTCATCTACTTCAATCTACCAATGGAGGCGAAAGCTTCACACGTATCCGAGGTTCTGTTCGTCATCTTACTTCAAATCGCGGGGATTATCTACATCTTGACCAGCATGATTTACACATAAATCCACTGCACCCCGAGCAATTGATTCTTGGAAATGATGGTGGTGTATTCGCTTCACAGGATGGTGGGAATACCTGGTTACACCTCAATACCATACCAACTGGCGAGTTTTATCATTTTTCACTTGTTGACGGAGATCCTATACGGATTTATGGAGGAACCCAGGACAATAGCTCGATCTATGGAGAGGTTTCATCAAACCACCTAACAAATGGTGGGAGTAATTGGAAGTATATCTGGCTTGACCCTTGGTCTGGAGGAGATGGATTTACTACCATCGAGGATCCATCTGATCCGAATTTTGTATATTATGAATCTCAGAATGGATTCATCAATCGCAAGAATAAGTTCACTGGGGAAACCAAATCAATCAAACCAGTTCCGGAAAAGGATGAGCGTCCTTTGCGAAATTCATGGTTTACACCCTACTTTGTTTCTCGACACGATAAGGAAACCCTTTATTATGCAGCTAACAAAGTGTACAAATCAATAAACAAGGGAGATAGCTGGATCAGGCTAAGTCATGACCTCTGTTATTCAGCAAATAAAGAAAAAAACAGCCGTTCGATAACTGCCTTGGCTGAATCACCAATCAACCGAGGCTATATCGTTGCGGGAACTGAAAAAGGGATCGTTTGGGTTTCAAGGAATGACGGATCCAAATGGTTTGAGATATCAGAAGGAATCCCGATAAAAAAAGTGGTAAGCATTGTCCCATCGCAACATCATACCTCTCGAATCTATCTGATTGCTAAGGGAATGGATGATGACGACCAATCTCCTTTCGTCTATAAGACTGATAATCTTGGCGCAAACTGGCATCTTATTAATGATGGTTTGCCTCAGGTTCCTGTCAACTGTATTCTGGAGGATCCCGTATTGGATAATATCTTGCTAATTGGAACTGACTATGGTGTATTTTTATCTGAAGATGAAGGGAATAACTGGACAGCCATCAGCCATAAACTTCCCATCACGAATGTAATTCAACTTGCCTGGGGAGGAAATAAGCAATTCCTTTTTGCAGCCACACATGGATCGGGATTATTCAGGTCATACTTTGAACCCATTAGGCGGTTTATCCGTTCGGGTAGCCCGGATGAGTATACCATTTTGGGTTCTTTGGCAGGTAAATTACCTGCTGTCAAGGACTTTGCTGGAGACTGGAATATGGATACCCTTGAACCTTTAGTTGTTTCGTGGCATTCACCTATGGCAGCTTCAGACACACTCACCATAGCAGATACAACCGGACAAAGCATGTGGGTGAAGCCAGTGAATAGCACAATAGGTTTGAATCAGTTTTTCTGGGATCTCAGTCTAGCATACGAACCCGATAATAGTATATACCCAATTCCTGTGTATAGATTTCCGGAACCGGGTATATATAATCTCTCACTCAAAACAGCCTTGGGAGAGCTGACAAGTAAGATAGAAATCAGGGATGCAAATTATCGTCCCCCACGCCCCTGATATGTTCGTCCTTGGCCTCGCTGTCCTCGTTGTCCTCGGTAGGCCCGCTGCTCTTCCATTATCTTTTTATACTTCTTAAATTGCTTCTCATCAAGCACTTTCTTCAGTTCTGTCTCATAGCCTTCATTGAGTTTCATCATTTTTTCTCTGATGTCTTCACGGGCCACTGTGCCATCACGCATGCTTTGCATGAGCTCTGTTCTTTTCTTATTGAAAGAAGCACTTGCTTTATCGAATGCCTCAACCTGCTTTTTCTTAAGCTTCAGGTCTTTCTTAAGTTTCTCGGCCTGTTCCTTTCTCCGCTCTTCAAAACTCGCACGATCTCCACGTTGTTGGCCAATCACATTGAGTGGTAGCACAAATAATAGGGCTACAAACACTGTTTTAATGATATTCAATTTCATACTGTTATAATTTGGTTACAAGCTTAGACTAGTGTACTTGACAAAGGTTTAAAAATAAACCCGGAGTACCGGGTTTATTTTTTATGCATAATCTTCGAGTTTTGCCATCAGTTTTCGTCGAGCAAAGAATATTTTGCTCTTGACTGAGCCCAAAGGCTGTTCAAGGTACTCAGCAATTTCTTTATACTTATATCCAGTGGTGTGCATAACAAAAGGAATCCGGTAATCGTTGGGCAATTCATTTATGGCCTTTTGTATTTCTTGCTCACTTTGTCTGGACTCAGGACTTGAAAATCCAGATTCATTCTTTAGATTCAAATAATATAAATTATCCGTAGTATCAATAATGGTATTTGAACGTACATTGCGTCTATAATTATTGATAAACGTATTCTTCATGATAGTGAAAACCCATGCTTTTAAGTTTTTATCGCCCTGAAACTTATCACGGTTCGACAAAGCTTTCAACATGGTTTCCTGTAAAAGATCCTTAGCAGATTCAGGATCGGCTGTTAAACTCTGAGCGAAATATCCCAACTTGGTCTCTAAACTAAGAAGTTGGTGATTAAATTCTATAGCGGTCATAATGAATCTTCTTTTGTTAAACTTTTAGTGTCTTTTGCTTTAACAAATCTACAAAAGAAAATCTACGTCACAAACCTTTGTTGATTGTTTTTAATCTTTTCTTAAACAACATATATGCGCATTCTAAATAAACAAAGGGCCTAAACTGCTTAATTACTGGATACTATACAGCTGTAGGATAAATAACATCCAAATAAGAGCTGAAAACCAGAAAGAGATTGGAATTAATCTCAGCAGACTTGCTTACTCCTAGAGAGTGTGTTCTAAGAAGCGTCCAAGCTCCATATAATCAGCATATAAGTGAGTTTTGGCAAAACCTTTTGACAAATCGAAATGATTGTTCAATGGAGTTGCAATATGGATATCCTGATTCAGAAAAACGGTACGCAATTGTCGAAGGTATTTAGACAAGTCACTTGAAGAGATAGTAAGACTGGTTGCAACAAATAAATGTTCAAATTTATCAGGGGATGCGAGTCTTTTCAAATGATCAAAAGGAACTGAAGGACCAAGATATACGACATTATATCCATTCTTCCTGATCAGATAATTGCTAAAAAGCAAGCCAATCTCCATATCGTGGCCAGCCGGCATAAATAGCAAGAAGGTACCAGCCTTTTGTGTGGGTCCACCAACCAGCCCATCAATTGCAACTAAGAGCTTTTGTCTTACCAGATTCGTAATGAAACGCTCTTGGCATGCATTGATACGTCCAATCTGCCACATGAGAGATACTTTCTCAAACAAAGGGAATATGACATCACAAAAGGTTCTCTCAAAGCCAAACTTCAACAGGCATGCGTTGAGCACCTGATCGAAATGATCTTCCTGAAGTTCGATCGCCGCCATCATCATGCTGTTGACATCGGCATCAACCAGTTTGTTTTGCTCAGAGATCTCGAGAATCTTATCCTGTATGCCTGATTCGGACATTTCTGATATTTGCGAAATCTTAAATCCATTCTTATTGAGCACACAAATATTTAATAGTTTTTTCAAATCGCGATCCGTATAAAACCGGATATTGGTGTCAGTTCGCTCAGGCTGAACCACATCATACCGTTTTTCCCACATCCGAATGGTGTGGGCCTTTATCCCGGTCAATTTTTCTAAATCACGTATAGAATACCGTACCGCATTCATTCAAAAACTAGTTACTGGAGTTTTTCTGATTAATTATAGAACAATCCTATTCTCATTTGGTTCAAATACCCTGATTTTAATCGATAGGCAATGCACGCCAACGTCGATTTAATGGTGGCAATAACAGCATAGCAATAATCCCAAAAAAGATCATGAAAAGTGAAGTTGACCCATGCAGTACCAGAGCAAAGACACTGGCGGGGGTAAGAGCAAGACCGTAAACTTTTAATGTCTCAATAACAAAATAGTGGTAAGTCCCTATTCCACCTTGAACAGGTAGCACCATACCCACACTACCCATGACCAATACGCTTAACCCAACATCGATTCCATACAGGCTGGTAGGTTCAAAGGCTTTGAATACCGAATAGGTCATGAGAAAATAGAGTGCATATATCAGAATTGACCAAGTGATGTACCATCCGGGACGCTTCACTTTTTTGAAAGACAAAACTCCTACCTTAATCTGCCCGATCCACATCATGATTTTTAAGAAAAATGAATACCTGGTTAGTTGCCTTCTAAAGAGCCACCCCAGGATCCCTGTCATCAGGGCAATCAGAGCAAGTCCAATTAAGATCCTCTTAGAGGCAAGAATGCCTGCAACAGAGCTGTCAACAGATTGGTTATCTGCCCATATAAGTGAAAGTGTTTCCCACTGAAAGAATATAACTGTGGCACTTAAAACCAGTAGAACAACCAAATCAGTCATTCGTTCCGTCATGACTGTTCCCAGCTGCTTTCCAACGGGTATGTTGTCATATTTGCGTAATACGCCGCATCTTGCCACCTCACCCAATCTAGGGAAAGCTATGTTTGCCATATACATGACCAGTATCGATAAAAACACGTTGACAGTGCGCGGTTCGTAACCCATGCTTTGCAGTAACATACGCCACCGAAGTGCTCTTACCATGTGACTAAGCATTGAAATCGCTAGGGATAATAAAATCCACCAGATGTTAAAATCCTGTATGGATGATAGTATGGTTTGTGCATCTTGCTCACGATACATCCACCAGAACAATACTACACCGACGGCAAGAAAAAAAAGGTATTTTATTACACGTATTGTGTTGCTTCGTACTGTTCGCTGACCCATCAGAACAATTCATCGTATTTCGTCCATAAGAAATCCCCCAGCTTCCAGGCTTTGCTAACAACAGCCTCTCCCCACTTTTTCGTAAAGGCTGTCATTTGATCCTTTCGAACTGTTGCTTTTTTCTCAGCAGCCAGGCTAGTTTCAAGCTTCTTAGTCTCATCAATAATCTTTTGTTGCATAGGCAACCAAGTCTGGTCAACATCCTTTCTCATATCTCCCCATCGCTGCGCAGCAAGTGTTCCGAGGCGATTAAAAGCCCACCAGGCAGATTCTCTGGTATATCCATCCGGTCGTCCTGGGGTTTTATATGACATGGGTAAATCCGAAGTTCCACAAAAAACCGGGATGTATATAGATGTAGCCACATTATCTTGCGCCAGCCATACAATTCCGCCAATATCATCAGGCAACCAGGCGCGACACTGAACGATAGTAGCATACATGGTGTACCACCGAGCTATGGTGCGCTCTCCTCGCCAACCCCATCCGCTGTTTATCCTAAACAGTTTATTCATGTCATAGGGCATAAATGGATTTGCCATGGGCGAAATAATGGTCTTTCCGCTATCATCGGTTACGGTCAGATCTTTGACAAAGTTGTAGTCAGTTCCTTCATAGTAATCCTTAAAAACAGTGATCAAATCCTGCAAAGAAACTTTATTATCGGGTTTAACTGAAAAAGGATAGTTTTCAGCATAGGGATCAAGGCCTAATGATGGAGCTAAAAGATCGAACACACGCCATTCTCGTCGTCGTGCAGCCAGCGAGGTTCTACTCTCTGGGGCATACGCATAACAAAACCGAAATACCTGATCACTGTTCCACCAACCGTTATCTTCAGCAACGGAAAATATATTCTCAGATGCCAGAAAGAAATCAGGATTGGAAATGTCAATTTCCTTGATCGTGCTAGCATTTGCATTAACTGAAATATGATCATCAGGCACTCGCTGAGCGACCCAAACAGCACCAACTTCATCTTTTCCCGGTCCAACAATTTCAAGGTGCCAGACTTCCTCTTTGTCAGCAATGGTCAGACATTCACCAGCATCATTCCAGCCATATTCATGCAACAATTCCCTGGCCAATTCGATGGCTTCACGAGCAGTCTTGGTTCTTTCAAGCATGAGTTGAATCAGTCGCTGGCAATCGATAATTCCAGCATCTGATTGCAGTTCGGGACGACCCCCAAATGTGGACTCTCCTATGCCGAGCTGAAACTCATTCATACATGGATAAGCTGTATTGATAAAACCATGGGTGTGCCTAACCTGGGGGATTTCTCCAATCTTATCGTGTCTGTAGGTAGGCATGGCTTTTGAATCATCGGCCAGTCGTTTATACATAGCTGTTTTTGCACCCCTCTTGTGGTCTTTGGCCGGTACGATATCCATCCATGAACGCGTACGGTGACTATCGTCAGTATGGGAAGTAATCACCGAACCATCAAAGGTGGCAAGTTTCCCAACCGTAACACTTGTACATCCTTCGGGATAACCTCCTTCCCAATCAGAATAGTCGATTTGTCCAAAAACAGTTATCGGCATAATGGCCAATGCAAACAGGCTAATTATGTTTTTCATTATCATAGGATTTTTAAGTAGACCGAAGATACAAATTTTATGCGGGCCGTTTTGTCATATTTCGATTCTTCATACTCCAAAACATGAGAATAATTCCGGCCAGCAAGGCAATGACACCGATACCAAAAGTCACAGTAAACCCAAACAATTCATAAAATACAACCCCAACCAGGGGTGCAAAAAGACCCCTGACCCCAGTTAAGGTTAGATGAACTGACTGATAATTTGCTGCATCATGATCGTGGCTAAAATAGGCCGATCCGATAAACCATAATAAGCTCATGGTAGCTGCAAATACCGCATGGGCAAGGAACGCTGGTATTAGCATATAATAGAGCTGAATACCAAATAGATTCTGATTTGCAGGGAAGTATTCAGTAAGTGCCAGAAAAACCAGGTATAGCAACAAAGATCCAAAAGTAAAAACAGCAAACTTCCGGGGGTCGATCTTATTAATTAAGCGCCCAAAAAAAGGTAATATAAGAATGGCCAGGAGATTGTACGAGTTCTTATAAAATGCCACCGAACTGTACGATAGATTTAGCTTTTCATCAAAAAAGATGGTAATAACAGCAATGGTAGTCATCCAGGCAAAACCATACAGCATGAAACCAATTTCGAAATCGCGGTAAGGTTTATCCCCCTTAATGATTTGCCACATTTGCCTGAATGAGTTGCTAACCGAATGCAGAATCGGCTTGCGTATGGGATCTGTATGCAATTCAACTGGAATTCTTGAAAATATGTGTATTGAAATAACCCCTAAAATTCCCAAAATGGGATAGACAAAACTATAGCTATGTGGATTGTGATCAAGCAACAATCCAAAAGCAAATGTAGACACCAGCATCACCACTTTGTTAATAGTTGTTGAATAGGAATAGAGCGGTCCAAAATGCTTATGCTGGTAATTCGTTTTTAAAAACAGATTAATAGTAGGTAGAATAATGGGATTAGCGAGATAAAACAGGAGGAAAATGCCCAGAAAAAAAACAGGTAACCATGGATTCAATCCGCTATCCAATAGGATTGAAGGAAAAAATAAAAAACCCAACAAAGGTATTCTTGTCAGGATTCCAACAATACGTATTAAGCGTGCCTTATTTCGGGTACGCCTAACCAATTGATTAAATAAAACGGAGAATACCATGAGCACGACAGAAAACTGAAACAAGAAGCCTATTTGGAACGAACTGCCGTGCAGACTTTTAATAAGAACAAATTCATTGAGCGCCAAAACACCCATGATAGTGCCCTCGATGATAGAATAAATCAAGTGGAGTGAAAAGGTTTTCTTCTCTACCTGATTCAAATCATGAAGTTTAATGCGCACTGGTGTAAAAATTTGTGCAAAAATAAATAAAGCTTGCTGTTGAGCAAGCTTTTTATCATACCTATTATCGACTTACACTCAGTTCTCTATCCATTTTATTATTTCCGGATCAAAAGGCTTTGTTTTCGGGGAGAAGTGTCTAAATAGTTGTCCTTCCTCATCAATCAGATACTTTTGAAAATTCCAGCTTACATCACTGCTCTCTTTATTGTTCTTTTCTTTTGATGTTAACCAGGCATAGATAGGATGCATGTCTTTCCCTTTTACCGAGATTTTACTCATTACTGGGAAGGTTACACCGTACTCTTGATCACAAAAGGTTTTGATTTCTGCGTTTGAACCCGGTTCTTGTTTCAAAAAATTATTAGCCGGAAAAGCAATAATTACGAATCCTTTATTAGAATACGTCTTATAAAGCTTTTGCAATTCTTCATATTGAGGAGTCAATCCACATTTACTGGCGGTGTTCACAACCATCACTTTACTCCCCTCGAATTGACTCATATCAAACTCTTTACCATCAATATCCTCCACTTTGAAATCATGAAAATTTGACTGTGCAATCAGTAGCGTTCCGCTAATAATTAGGGCGAGTAATACACTAATTCGTTTCATTTTCGTTTTATTTCTATAACAATCGTGTTAATAAATAAGTTTATAAAAGATTTGATTTATGGACAGACAAAAAAGGCAAGTGAATAGATGAATTTGTATTTTAGTCGTTAAACAGTAGATTGGGAGTGGTATACATGAGCGACCGAGATAATAAACTATTTATGATGAAAAAACTTACAACCGGTTTAATCGTTCTAGTCATCATCATCGGGCAGTCAATAAGCCCATTGAAGGCTCAGCAACCAGGTGGGTTGGACGGATTCTCGATAAAAGCCAGTGGGGGTGCCTTGTCTTTCTTTGGTGAAGTATCCGATGCCGGTATTGCACCCTTATTCGATTCGAAGTTTGGCTTTACGCTAGCAGCTATAAAGATGTTTAATCCCTGGTTTGGTATACAGGCACAATATTTATCTGGAAATACCTTTGGTATTAAAACCTCAATAGGCCAGTATTTTGAAGGAGCTGTTTCTGATTTCAGTTTAGCTGCCAGAATTGAACCGCTCAATTTAGTTGAGTCAATTGACTTGGGGCGAATCACGCCTTACGCATCGCTTGGTTTGGCTACCCTAAGTTATCGGGCAGCAAAACGTGATATAGGTACTCGGGTGGCTATTCTTCCAGTCTTTGGATACAAAACCGATGGAGTTACCAAGGCCCCAAAAGAAAATGGGCTGGCCATTCCTTTGTCAGTAGGTTTATCGTTTCAGGTTACACCCAGTTTAGCTGTAGAATTAGAACACAGTCAACGATTTACCAATCAAGATGTACTTGACGCTACTCCGGGCTCAAGCAGTTTAAATGACATGTTTGGCCTTAGTAGTATTGGAATTCGATATTTCCTGCAACCCAAAGTCAGCTCTGGATCACCAGAATTCAGAGAAGCTAGAACCAAAACACGGAACAACAGAAACATCCAGGAACAAAGTGATCCAGTAGTAGAAAGGGAGCAAAACTTAGAATCTGAACAAATACAAAGCAATACATATAATTATGAATTGCCGCTTGTCACCATGTTTGTCGAGCGAATTCTTCCTGAAACCGTTCAGTCTGGAAAACTGTTTGAAGTCAAATTGAATATCAACAAAGGGGATTATAAAGGTCGGGCCGTACTAACCCAAAAGTTTCCTTCCGGATTTGCAGCAGTCGAGTCACAACCTGGTTATGGTCGCTTTGAATTTGTTAACCAAACAGCTGTTGTTACCTGGAATCAAATGCCAGCCGATTCCATTGTGAGTTACAAATATCA
>CAYUGX010000034.1:0-22973 GCA_964444375.1 uncultured Porphyromonadaceae bacterium
ATTTACCAGCAACAAGTCGTGCGCCAAGGGTAAAATCCAGGCCAAATTTAAAAAGCTGTGTCGTTGTTTCTCCGTCAACCAATTCTATATAAGTAGCCCCATCTTCAGTAAACTCTTCGGGCAGAAGTGCGTGTTGTGTGATTGAAAAGGTCTGAAAAGTGGGTCCGTAATCCAGATAAAACCCACTCTGATTCTTCATCTGCATCAGGTATTTTCGATGTTTGATATTGACACCTGCTCCCAGCATTTCATTGTAATCCCAAATCCAGGAATTACCTCCTGAATGCATATAAATCTGCGGTGCAATAATCAAAGAATTAGTGTGATTTAAGGGAACATCAAGGTCAACCCGAATCCCATTGGTAAAGGCGTATTGCGGTACCAGCCCGAGCGCCCAGGGATTGGTTTTGGGTTGATTGTCTACCTGTGCAAGAAGTGACATAGGCAGCAACAAGGCAAGGAATACGATCTTTTTCATGTTAGTTTCCGGTTTTGATCTCACTTAACTTAGTTAATTCACCATTTACCAGTTGAAACTGAACCAGTCCATTCTCTCCCACCACGATGGCCCGGTCTTCATCCAGAATTACATCATAGGAGTCAAGCCCTTTGAAATGGTTCAATTCGCTGATTGTAGACACTTTAGAAACATCGAGAATTTTAATTCCGTCGTCGCACACCCAAAGACTGTCATTTCTGATGGCCAGGCCTTTTGGGCTATTCATGTCAAACGTTTTAATCAGTAAAGGGTTGTTCATATCGGCCAAATCCAGAATTTGGAGCACATTGGAACCTCGGTTGCATCTGATGGCATCAGAATTCAGGGTCACATAGGCGTATTCTCCGTCCGAAACCACCGGATCGCAGGAGACGACATGTTCAAAATGGGCAATTTGGTCGGGATCAGCTGGATTATCCAGACGGTAAATATACATGCCAGTTGTGGTCCCCAGAAAGAGGACGCTGTCCATCGGGAAAATGGTTTCTACACCAAAACCCACGTTTTGATCGTCCACAAAAACCGGTTTGTCTTTTTTACTGATGTCAAAGGTTTTCAGATCCTGGTCGTCAACGGTATAAAGGTAATCCCCAGCAATGGTAAAACGGGCCATTGAGCCACCTGTACCGGCAGAATCACCTCCTGGCATCGCCTCTTTAAAACACGAAGTGGTCAATATCAGAATCAGTAAGAAATTGAATGTGTATATGAGTCTTTTTTTCATGGTTATGCCTCCTATCTTTCTTCCCATCTAACCAACACAGCTCCTTGCGGACGAGCTGCTTCTTCTTTCCAGTTCGGATACCAGCCTTCTGGTGATACTGGCTCAGGAAAAACCTCTTCGAGGCGTTCTGTCACTGCGATTTCTGAAAAATCTTCATTGTATTGAATGGCTACCAAATCCACGGCATTGTCTGCATATATGATATTGCCTTTGATTGCGATATCGATGCAACCATCGATACTCAAGAAGGCAAACTTATTGGGTTCGGCAGGATTAGAATTATCAATGATGTGTATGCCCCGGTACTTTTCATTGATAAAAATGAAGTGATCTTTGAGGTAGATCTTACCTGCTTGTTCAATATCCCGGGCATCCCTTAATTGAACATTTGCCTCCAAATCAGCCCGGTGCATGAAAATAGGCTTGTAGGGATGCCAATAATAATCGCTGAAACCAAATCCCGTAAGTGCAGCAAGCAAAACTAGTACCAGTAGGGTATAGGCTTTTCTCATCGTGTTTGTGTTAAATGGTCATCTTGAAAACATGCAAAAATTGCACCAAAAAGGAAGTTTATACACGATCCTGGCAACGAAAAGATGCACAAGTGTTGGATTCTACCATCTGAAATGACAGCTCCACACCAACTTGGCTTTTGGCTGGCCTCCACAATCCAGCTAGCCATTAACGCTTTCGTAGCAAAAAAACATCAATTATTCATCACAATTTTCTAGTGATACAACGCTAACGGCACCTTGTATATCCCTCAGTAATGCAGCTATCAATGTTGGTGTTCGTTATTCGTGTTTTATAGGAATAGTAAAGCTAAAAGTTGAACCATTATTGATTTCACTTTCAACCCAAATATCGCCGTTATGTCTATCAACAAACTCTTTACATAGAACCAATCCAATACCAGTTCCTTTTTCATCCTCAGTTCCTGGTTTGGAGATAAATTCAGAGATATCGAACAGTTTTGCTTTTACATCTGGTGTCATTCCTGACCCATTATCACTAACAGATATTTCAGTATTTAACTCATCTTGTTCAACCTTGATATCAATTTGTCCTCCTCTGTGGGTGAATTTTATTGCGTTTGTAATCAGGTTTCGAAGAATAGTTTTAAGCATGTCGACATCGGCTGAAAGTTTACTATTATTCGTATCTATCAAGTCTATCGATATGTTTTTGGCAGAAGCAGTTGCTTCCAAAATATCAATTGTTTCTTGAACAACCTGGTTAACAGATACCTCCTGAGGTTTAAATGGAATTTTGCCTGATTGAGAACTTGCCCACATTATCACATCATCAACCAGGGAAACCAAGTTGTTTGCTGAACTTGAAATTAAACTTATATAATGCCCGATTTTTTCAAGACTGTAGTCAGACATATTGTTATTGAGCAGATTCAGCAATTGACTAAATGATGACAGAGGAGATTTTAAGTCATGGGATAAAATCTTAAAAAACTTGTCCTTAGATGCATTTAACCCTTCTAACAATTGGTTTTGTTGTTGAATCAGTTGCCTGGATTTGACTTTCTCACTCACGTCGCGGCTAGATCCATGCAATTCTTTTACAGCCCCGGTTTTTTCGTCGAATATTGTATGTGTATTTGTTTCAAACCAAGTGTATTCACCATTTTTCTTGCGAAAACGAAATGTAACGGTAGTGTTAACAGGTTGTTCGATGATCCTTTCCCTGTTTTTTTGCAATTCTACCAAATCATCCGGATGAAAAAACTCAAATGCTGAATGACCTAACAATTCTTCAGGTTCATATCCTAGAAGAATGCGACACGCCGGTGAAACATACAGAAAAACACCAGTCTCATCGTGCCGTGCAATCATATCCGTGGAGGTGTCGGCCAGTACACGAAACAACTCTTCACTCTTTGTTAATTCATCTTCTGCTTTTTTTCGTTCAGTAATATCATCAAAAATAGCAACCATACTTCCTGGTTTGGTCTGAAAAGCAATCACTTCGAATGCTCCTGCAATTTTTTCATCTTCATAAGAAACTTGTTCGGTTGTCCATGTAATTCCATGTTCTGCTGCATCGGAATATCTTTTAGGAACTTCTGTTTGAAGCAAGGGTGGGAAGGCTTCTCCTATTGTTTTCCCGATAAATTGCGAATTATCTATACCTAATAACTTACTGGCAGCCGGATTAGCACTTTCAAAAACTAGTTGGTTATTATCATCTAATGAATAAAAGTGCATGCCTAAAGGTGATTTTTCCACTAGTTTCTGATAACTATGTGTAATTTCAGTTAGTGCAGTTTCTGCTTGTTTTTGTTTGGTTACATCTATAAATGAACCTACAAAACTGAGCATATTTCCTTCATCGTCATACTCATATCCTGTATCCTGAGATAAACACCAAATCCACCCCTTATGTTTTGATTTAAACCGGTATTCGATTGCGCGAACTTCACCCTTTTTTAGCTTAGAAACCAAGGACATATGTTTTACGATTACTTCCTGATCGTTAGGATGGAATAAGTTTAAGAAAGCTTCGGGAGACATGCTATTCAACTCCTCCAAGGTATATCCCAAAATATCCGTATAGTAATTGTTGATATATTTATTTACACCCTCTGAAAGGTCATAGACATAGATTCCGGTTTGTACAATACTAAATACCGATTCAAAATCATTTTTCATGACACCCAAGAAATTTTCCCATTTCAAGTTACAACAATTTTTAATTCTTGAGGTGTTTTGGTGATGACACAAGCTGGTTACTATTTGATCTTTTCTAAGAAGAATAGATTCCAACTTTGTAACTACATGGTGTGACCTAACATGTTTTAGTATTACACTTCAATGATAGCTCCATGATGGCCTAAGTGGATTCAGTAGGGATTAATCGGTTGATTTCATTTGTAATAGACAAACTTTTTGTTTTGGATAAAGCCTGATTTGGATTAATGGCTGGGAAGATAAAAAAGTGGCAAGTCCAAAGGCATATGTTGAATACTTCCAATAGTGTATATTTACATAAGTTAGCAATAATTAAGCAAATGGTTGACATTATAGCATATATAGCTGGAATAATCTTAATGGTAAGTTATCTTCCACAGTTAATAAAAACTTTTAGAAGTAAGAGTGCTGAAGACTTATCTTACTTGATGCTATCAGCTACATTACTTAGCAGTATTCTTTATGAAATTTATGCTTGTTTTTTGAACCTTACACCGGTAATAATAATGAATGGTATATTTATTATATCAGTTTTCATTCAATTATTCTTGAAAATAACATACAGGGGAAAAGTATAAATTGTAGGTTTAGGTTTTTAAGTTGACAACAAATGATTCATTCAAAATTTAATTCTGAAAAAGGAATCCTTAAATCTAAACTTGTTGGAGTTATTACACTTGAGAATTGGATAGATGATATCATAGAAGTTGGGAATGACAAAAACTTACCAAAAAAGTTACTAATTCTGACCGACGCGACAGAAGCATTTTTTGAGTTTAATGAATCTGACATCCCTGATGCGATAAAAATAATTGAAAGAGTTGTCTATAAGTTTGAATTTATCAAAGAAGCCTTGGTTCAAAATAATCCACATGTTACCGCTTTATCAATGCTTTATGAAATAGAATTAGCCAAATTTGAGAATTTTGAATATAAAATATTCAGTACGTTTGAAGCAGCAAATAGGTGGTTGTCGTATTAGAAAAACGATTGCTATCAGACGCTAAATGTAACTAGGGTTACAGTAGCGTTAGAAGTTCAATGAAAGAAAAACACCGTTATAAAAGATGGAACGAGTGGTGCTTTTGTAGCCCTTACTCTTCTTTGTGCAAGCAGAAGCGGTTATTGTATATCAACAGACAGGACATTCAGAAAATCAAAGCGAACAAGTGAATATATATGAAAGCAACAGGGAAAACAGTTATCGAGATTCTGACCAGTCTTCCTGATGACCGGGTGGAACCTTTTAACAAGTTACATGATGTCATTGTAAAAAACCTTCCCAAAGGCTTTGAACCAGCTATCAGTTATGGTGGATTGGGTTATGTTGTTCCACATTCTATTAATTTTTACCACATGGGTATATATACGGACCAAAAACTATTGAAATGGTTCGTTAGAGAATACCCCAAGCATAGTAGACAAAAACTTGACATGGGAAAAAGTTGTGTCCGGTTTAAGAAGCTGGATGAAATTCCATATAAGCTCATTGGGGAATTAATGAGGAAAGTCAGTGTCGATGAGTGGATAAATATTTATGAGAAAAACATAAAAAAATAAACAGCATACCGATAACAAAAACTATAAACACTAGCGTCCTGTGGGTAGCAACCCCTCATAGCTATAATCTTTCCTGCAAGCAAAGAAAATGATCCATACGAGAAGATTATTTTGTCATGATTAAGGCTCCCTTGAATGCATAACAGTATCCTTATGTATTGATTTTACTCGTTTTTATATGATTATATTCCACAATCCACCTGCATCGGCCGGTTTAATTGATTTAGGCCGAATTCTGGGCCTTTGGGTGCTTGCTGTTTACATTTGGTTTGCATTTAATGTGCATAGGTCGAAAAAACTTGCTAGCACTGAAGAGAATGCCTAGCTTTATCTTGGTGTTTGTAATAATGATCAATAGATGAGCAAGATAGGGCTGTATTTAACGTTGTGTTGTGTGATCCTGGGGGCATGTTCTGATGATCCACATGACGGTGATCAATGGCCAGAATATTATATCCTATTTATTGGTAATTCGCTAACTTATGTGAATGACCTCCCGTCTCTGGTAGTTAAAGAGGCAGATAAAATGGACATAAGAATAAAAACAGAAATGTTGGCTAACAGTAACTATGCCATAGTAGATCATTGGGAGGATGGGTATGTACAGGACGAAATCAATTCAGGTCTTTATGATTTTGTAATTATTCAACAAGGTCCTTCTTCTCAGGCTGAAGGTAGAAGAATGCTCATTGAGGATGGGCGCAAATATGCTGAGCTTTGTGAAAAGAATAGTTCGCAGCTTTGTTATTTCATGGTTTGGCCTAACCTGTTATACTACTACTACACTTTCAATGATGTGATCAAGAATCACCGCGATGCGGCAGTGACAAATGATGCGATTTTACTGCCTGTTGGAGAGGTGTGGAAAACGCATTTCGATGAGACAAATAATTTCAACTACTATGGCACAGATGGCTTCCACCCATCATTAAAAGGAAGCAAGGTCGCCGCCCAGGTAATTGTCTCTACTTTGTTTGAGTAAACTTAATACTTTCAAGCCCACACTTCCACCACACTCACACCCAAACATTGTGAGGAAGCGGGAAGCCATTGTGGATCAGTTCCAAGTTATCGAATCGAGTCTCTGATATGCGATCCGATACCACCAAGGCAAAGCAAAGAATGCTTTTGCCCAATACAATCAATTATTATACAAAACAAGCTCCTGGCGTATTGGAATTACTGCTGTTTTTGTAAGATCAAGGCGTTTTGGGCAGCAATTACTCAGCGTACAAGTCAGAGTCTAGCACTACATAGGTGCTTCTTCGAAGCCAACTCTTGCAGTTTTATTAATATATCTAATGGCTGAGTCGATTTGACAATCTATACCATTAAGCAACATGTCACGATCAAGTCTAACCACAATATCTGGCACTACTCCGTGTCCTTCAAGCACTGTGCCATCTATAGTAGCCAACTGAGCCACCGGATACATAAAGATTGCTCCGTTCCCGAATATTTTTGTATCCATTTCCAGCACCGATCCAGGACTGCGTTCACCCACAACAACAGCTCGGCCAATCACTTGCATGGATGCGGCAAAAAGTTCACTTGCCGAACCACTCAATGGATCAATCAGCAAGACCAATGGCCCTTTATAGACCTCCTCAGCTGGATCAAAATAGACTTTTTGTTCTCCCTTCCTGGATCTGTTGAGATACAACAAGGTTCTCTCATCAAGAAAAAGATTGGGTATTTCTTCAATTTCTCCACCCGAGTTTCCACGGAGGTCAACAATAATCCCATTGACCTTACCCATAGACCTAATGGCCTTAGATATTTGATCCGCGAATTGAGGCTGAAGAGTGTTTAATCGTATATATCCTATTCCATTGTCCAAACGATTCGCTTCAAAATCTAAGGCTAGAAAGAACATGCCATTTGGCCCAACAGAAACTCCATCCCGTTTGGTGCGTATCATTTTCTTCTCATTTATCTCACCTGCTTCATCTAAATAGACAATGGAAACCACTGTACCTGAAGTCCCATAAATGTGTCTAAGTATTGCTTTTGTTAGTATGGCTATTCGACCGGAGCTATTATAGGGAGGACGTAAATTTAATTCAGCGTCTTGTAATATCTGCTCGACTGAGATTCCATTAATATGCTCAATCACATACCCGGGGCGAAGACCTGACTTATGAGCAGGAGACCCTCGTTTAACGGATGTGATCACCGCCGCTCCATTGAGCAGCCGGATATCTAATCCAAGGCTGCCTTCTGCGAACACAATGGGTTCATAGCGAGCAAAAGATCCGGGAGAAATGAGGTTATTGTGTGATACCTTGAGTTCCCAAAGCATTTTGTTGACGAGTCTGTAAAATTCATCATCATTTTCAACCGCACTAATCTGTGGCAGGTAGCGCTCATGTGCATCCTTCCAATTTAAACCACCAAAGGTGGGATCAAAATATATTTTATTTATTTTCTTCCATACACCCTCGAAAGTGGACAAATACCCGTTGTTCTGGTCGGTACAAGAAATCAACGAAGCGAGCATTCCCAGGATCAAAAAAAGAGCAATGATTCTACTTTTCATGATCGACCTTTTTTTGTTTCATCTACATTTCCGATGTTGTTCGATTTGATTGAAGAAGATTTGCTCTTTCGTTTTGCCCAATTTATAGACCAAACAGCAGTAACAGCCATTATACCAGCCAATATATTGAATAGAATATCACGATAATCAAATACTCTATTTGGAAGAAACAGTTGAATGAATTCGTCTATTATTCCAGCAATTGAAGTAAAAACTATTGCTCCCAGAGCAGGACGTTTTATGTTTTTTCCATTTCGTAATCGCTCTTTGAGTGCTTCATATATCAGAATTGCAACCACACCATATTCAATAAGATGAGAACGTTCTTGAGGAATATTCATTCTTATAAAAACCAATAGATAGACTGCTATAATTCCTAGTCCGACACCAATCTCAAGCTTGCTTTTCGTGTTTCTTATTCCAATTATAACTGTCGAAATAACTACTAATAGCATTCCAAGTATAAAACCATAATCAACAACTCTGTCTGGAATAAGTCCAACGAGTGAATTTACTAAACCAAGCGTAGCATAAATCGTCAGTTGAACGACTAAAGCTAAAATCCAAAACCATCTCTCTTTTTCTGATGTAAACAAATTTTTCAAATTTTCAATTCTATAACATTACGTCTTGAATCCAGGTTATAGGGATACCTACATTTTCATCACAAAAGGCTACTTATGTAAACCCAATGTGCTGAGCGGCTAGTCCCATCCTCGACAATTAACCATGTTTGTATATTCGCTTTACCCTGATCTAATGTTGAAAGTAGCCAGTTATCTAATTATGGTCTTATACAATTCATCTGCAAAATCTTCATTTCTCATTTGATTACCAATTAGTGCACTTTTTTCTTTGAAACCCCTATTGTAAAATAGTTCACTAATTTTCGATTCGAGATTTTTAGTAGTTAATTTACTTATTTTGATACCTTTTGGTCCAACTCCCAAATCAGAAATAATTTTATCCCAAACAAACTGGTCCATAAAATGCGGAATTATCATTACTGCACAACCATATTTTATTGCTAAATGTGTGGTTCCAGCACCTCCGTGTTGAACTACTGCATGCATTTTAGGAAAAATCCAATCATACGAAATATGAGACACGAAATAAATCAATTCTGAATTGAATTTATCGGGTTTAACTAAACCACCAGAGGCTGTATTTATTATGGCAGGTATCTTATTTCGTTCAAGAATTTCAAGTATTATTTTAGTTTTTTGTTCAGGTTCAGGATTGGGCATTGAGCCAAAGGTGATAAATACTATTTTTTCATGTTTTTCTATGAATTCTGTGAGTTTTTTTTCAGGTTTCCAAGCTGTTTTTCTCTTAAGTTCCTGATGTCCTAAAACTTTAACATTGCTTTCCCAGTAGCCTGGTCGCGGGAATAAACTTGGCGAGATTGTATAAATGAATTTTCTATTATGTATTATATTTTTAAGTTCCCTCCGTGAAATTTTATCTTTGATTTGGAGCCACTTTTTTGCAGCCATTGTGGCTGTAACTACTCCAAAGTCATAGAATTTAAATGTCAATTTATTAAAGAACTCCCCATAGTTTTTGCCAAAGAAAAATGTGTGTCCTTTCATATAATGAAAATATGCAAATGGGCTTATAAAAATTGTTTTTCCTTTATTTCCATATTCCCAAAGTAATGGATAAACATTTTTTGAATGATAAACTATTCGATCAGGTCTCTCTTTTTTTACAAGTTCATATAACTTAATTTCTTTTTCTTCCGGAACTTTGTGACTTTGAGCATGTCTCATTAGTTTGATATAGGCAAGGAGTTTCTTAATTCCAGATCCTCCCATAACTGACCTGTTGGCATCACTTTCAAGTACTTTATCGTTTTTGCTTCCCAAAGACGCGAATTCTAGATCACAACTTTCTGTCAGTTCTTTAAATTGTTCAGAAAATGCACAAATAACCTGATGTCCTTTTTCTTTCAGAATAATCCCAATTGCTAAAAAAGGTTCAATATCTCCACGTGTTCCGATTGATGTTAAAATGATCTTCATGTGCCATTTCGTTTAGATTTGTAGTCATTTACGGTGCTTTTTTCTAATCTACAGTTCTTCTATCAGGCCATATTTCAAGAGCATCTAGGATAATACGGGTACTATAGTTTTCACCAAAAACGTCTTTGTCTTTTGATGCGGGAAATTTTAGTTCCTTAAAACCAAGCCAGTCGTCTCGAGATAAATGAGTATCAAGATGGGCATATTGGATAGCATTTAAGCCCTGAAGCAAGATATAGCCGGTTTTAGCTTCACTACACTCCTTCATTAAATTTTCAAATGCCAGCTCAGCATTACCGCATAAACCAAGTGCCTGATTTGCCATAATCCGATTAGAGGCATATTTATCATTCTGAGCCATTTCGCTCAAAGCATTTTGAATAGATTGACCGGTAGAGTGCGCCAGGAACAACCCGTAAGCTCCCCAATGTCGAATAATTGGATTTTCATCTTGTATATACTGAAGGCATTCCTGAACTATACCGGATTTTCTCGAACTTGACACTTTAGCGGCCTCTAATACCCTTTGAACTGGGTAATCAGTGCTTTGAGCATATTCATAAATCGTTTTATGCTTTTTACTTTCCCCAATTAAATCAGCAAACATCGGTTCAGGGATTAATCCAATATCTCTGGTTTCGATCATCCATCTATCCAATTCATCAGATGACTCTTCTATATTTTTTTGATATTGTTTGTCTTGTGAAAGATCCCTAACATGCCAGGGATCTTCCAGCGTATTAAATAGTTCAACAGAGGCTTTGGGCTGATAAAATTGAGACTGAATTTCATCACACTTCTCTGAATTGAAATGCTTTTCCCATGCGCGCCAATTGGCTTGTACTGTATATCCGTATCGCGATGAGCGTCCTCTCGGACGATGGGGCATAAAATTTCGTATAAAATAGTAGTCACCATTTGAAACAGCGCGACAGAAATCGTAGCGCTCAGCCATGCGATCGCGGTAAAAATGCACATAGGGAGGAGCGTCCTCTTTTTTCTTTCCTAAAAAAACACGTCCCTGCATTTTTTTAGGAATTTCGCAGCCCGTTATCGAAATTACTGTTTTTGCAAAGTCAACAAAACTCACAATTCTGTTCTCAGTACTGCCCGGTTTTTTGTCTTCCAAATGTTTCCATTTTTCAGGGATTCTAATGATTAGTGGAACCTGAGTGCCAACATTATATATAAAACGCTTGGAACGAGCTAGTTGTCCTCCATGATCTGAAAAGAAAAATACAATTGTATTGTCGCTTAAACCGCTTTCCTCCAATTCATTTAATAATTCACCCGCTCTTTCATCCATTAAAGTAATCAAATCGTGAAACCTTGCCCAGTCATATCTTATCTCAGGCAAATCGGGATGATACGGGGGTAATTCAATATCATTGGGATTAATACGTGTCTTTTCCGGTATTTGCCCGATATTAATATAGTTTGTCACATTTTTTTCGGACAATTGACTTTCGTGAGTAACTGTAATGTTAAAAACGGCAAAAAAAGGTTGACCATCTTTTCTGTTTTTGTAATGTGCTTTTCTACTGGATTCGTCCCAAACCAGCGTGTCATGCTCCAAGATGGAATTATAGTCTTTTTTTGAATTGTTTGTACAATAGTAACCTGCATGTCGCAGTATTTTCGGATAGACCGGTATCTCTTCAGGCAATTGAACAAAACTGCGCATTTGATGGGTTCCGAGTGTTGAGGCATACATGCCAGATAAAATGGTTGAACGTGCCACGGCGCAAACCGGGGCATTTGCATATGCCCTTGTGTATCTTATTCCATTGTTGGCCAACATATCCAGATTAGGCGTCTGAGCTTCTATGCATCCATAACTTCCCAAATAAGGACTTATGTCTTCGCAAGTTATCCAGAGAATATTGGGTTTCTCAACAAGCTCGCTTTTTGCTGAAGAACAGAATGAGAATATTACTGGTAATAGTAAGATTACAAGGCTTCTCATAGTGTTGTTTATTAAACTCAGTTAAAGTTAATCGATCTATAGGTACATAAAAAGCCTTCTGTTAATTGTGTTGACTGCCGTCTGTGCAAACGTGGTGCGACGTTTAGGAGTATGGACGTTATGGGCATTCTAGGCTATACGGATCTTTTTATCGGGGGTAAAGGTACTCTGGTTCAAAGTATTCTCTAAATATTGCCCATTAACTGCCCGAATTCCACAAAGACCTACAATAATTCCAGCTGAAACTAATTCCGGAGATTGGATTGGTAGATAACTTTCTTGAGTGTTACGGAATAAGGGTTTCTGATACGAATGTTGCTGAACCGAAACATAATCAGTTCTAATTTTAATAAAAAGTTTGTGATTTGGCAGAAGAAAAATTGAATATCACCTAATCATTCATTCCTACAAGGTATAACTCCGGTCTTTAAAGAGGAGTGATCAATAGACAAGATTATATCCTAAAAGACACTTTGATATCTATTTGGCATTCAGGATTTACCGGCGTAACTTTATCAATAATGTCCAATTTCATTGAAGTACTTCTTTCTGCATTGTAGAATAGTAATGAATAACCTTATGAAATCAGTTAAAGCAAGCAGTATTACATTAGCAATTATCGTCTTAATGAGTTCATGTGGTGTTAGTCCGTGTGGATCAGAAAACTTTATGCATGGAGAATTTGAATGGAAAACCAGTGAAGTGAATCTTCGGAATTACCTTGATCTGGGTCACCACGATGATGATACTAAACGGACACTGGTTTTCAGTACACAAAGAATTGGAAGTATATGCATCAAGGAAGATTTTATTATTAATGCCAATGTCCATTTACATAATCCTGATCCTAGTTTTATGATACTTGGTGTCAAGTGTTTAGCTCAGGTTGGTGACCAAGAAATAACCAGTCATGGTGAATATATAGATGTTTATCCAGGTTTCCATTGCAATATAGCGATTGACCTCAGCCAATATTTTGGCAAAAGTCCAGGTGCAGTAGATAAGATATCTGTTGAGCTTGAAATTATGTCACAGGAGAGTCTAGATGGCGATATAGCCTTGCTTATTGGACATATTGAGTACGTTGCATTGGATCTCTTTTATTATAAGTGAACACATCCTGATTATTCTAGTCGCTGCTCATACCACTATAGCATGTTGGATAAATATTGTTTTCCCTTTCAATATTATTATCGTATCCTTTACGAATGATGTATTTGGAGTTTGCTCATACTGGTCGTATAAGTCCAAAAATTGGATATTGAAATTGTCGGTACGATTTGGAACACTTGCTTGGGTTTAGTGAGGACTTATTTTGTATTACTGGGCTAGACGGATCCTGTAATACTCCGAACCCTCCCGGACTAATCAGGCACTATTTTAAAAGACACCTCAGCTCTTCAAAAGGTGTTTTTCCATTATGTGCTCCGTGAGGTCTATTATAATTATAGAATTCCTCCCATTTGGCCAATTTTCTATTTAAATCAACATCACCTGTATAGGTTACCAGAGGTATGAGTTTTCTTCAGTATACGGATGACTAGCCAGCCACAGAAAAATTTCTTACTCTATGTTATAACCCAGCATCCCGATATGCTTCACCCACTATAGTGATGTCTCCATTACCATCATAAAGATGAATATTCGATATATGAAAACCAGGTGGTGCGGTATATGGCATGATAACAAACCATGCATAACGTTCAACGTAGTCTAGAGATTCTAATAATTCTACAGCTTCCTTAGCAAATTTCGCCTGGTCCGCATCGGTTGGAAATTGAGGATCTGCGCCAAACTTGATCATAGCGAATTCGGTCAGCCATATTGGTTTGTTGAACTTTTGGTGGACGTCTTCTAAATAACGTTTAAGATCAGCGATGGCCTCGTTGGGATCTGTTGTCCAGGGGTAACGGTGTACACAAATGAAATCTACTCGAGGTTTATAGTCGTCTGTCCCGTTAATAAAACGCTCCAACCAGCTGTTATTTTGCCTCTCATCACCTGCAATGGCAGGACTTCCCAGTCGTAAGCCAGTTGCTTCAAACATTGGCCAGTAACTGAGGGCTTGTTCTACTGTCAAATCAGCCTGAGATGCCCTATCCGGTTCATTGAAGCCAAGCAGGATTCCCGATGTCGACTCTTTTGCCTTGGTGAAATTTTCAGTGGTGGCGAAATCTGCGGTATAGATCATGGGAACAAATTCCATATTATCAGGGTGGTGTACCCAAACCCTGTCAGCTTTCCAAGTATAAAACCATCCAGCGCTCTTACTTAAATCCTCCATGGTTTTCTCAGTGTGTTCCCAATACCAGCTACCTATACCTTTCTTCGAAGACGGCAAAGTAATGGAATCATCGTCCAAAACTGGCGAGGAATCCTTTTCACAAGATTCAAGAGACAGGCCAACTAAGAGAATTAGAAAAGGTAAGATTAAACTGTAAAAAGGAATTGTATTTCGTCTGTTTATCCACATGGTGGTTTATTCGGTTGGTATTGTCCATCGTACCTTGGCACAGCATCTTTAACAGATTCCCATTCTTGTAGTCTATATTATTTATCCTTGTCTGCTCACCATTTCTTTTATCCAAATCGGAGCGAATGGTGACGTACAACCCTTTTTTTCGGGATAGTCGCTATACACCCCCAACTTTTCTCCAATTTCAATTGCCCGCAGACGGTGCTCAGGATGGTTAATACCTATCTCGACCAAGCTAAAGTTCATTGTCCACTGTGCTTCTGGAGCAGCAGTCGACATTTCGTTTTCTATTCGGTCAAGTAATGCTGGTATATCGACCATTTCAGGATTCTTTATCACCCGTTGACTTGTCAGGTTCCAGCCGGCACGAGCAGCCATAGGGTTCTCGTCGATCATCCATTTTAGTCGCAGCGTTTCATTATCCGGATGTAGATTCACTACATAGGAATTTATCCAGTCTGCCACACGTTCATATTTCACCGAGCGCACCATCGCATCTAATTCATCGCTGGTAAGCTCTTTTGGTCTGATGATGAGCATGGCCAGCATCTGAGCATCAAAATTCTCTGTTTTCCACAGTTCAAGGGCCAGCACATGGTTGGTTTTTATCTTTTTAGCAACCCTGCGGATGTCGCCCAGCTTTACACCATACTGGTTTTCACCTACACCTTTTTTCTTGTTGTGGGTTCGTGTCCTTTCATCGATCAGAGCTTCAAGCTGTTCAAGAGTTTCTTTCAGTGTCATAATTATATTTTTCTATTGGTGCAGCGGCCCGAATATTGGGCATTTGACATTTCAAGGCTCCACTGTATTAAACCGTAATGTATTTTATTAAATGTAAATATGCTCAAGTTTAGCACAATCTACCAATTGAGCTATTGTTTTTGTTATGGCCTTTTATTCTTTTTTTCTATGTGGATCTTGGATTCTCTGGTAAGATTGTAATTTCTTTTTTTAAGCTTTTATGTTTTTTACAAGAAACTAAAGTATAAAGTGTTAAAACTAATAATGATAAAGATTTCACAATACTAACATTAAAATATAGGCCAGGTTCTCAATGAACCTGTTACTGGTACTGAGTTAGTTATATCCTTACAATCCAATAAGGATTAGAACTCCGCTAAGGGCAACTGTAGCCCCAGCAATAACGTGGGTGTAACGTTCTAGTTTGTTTTTGAGAGAAAATATATTGAAGCCCCAATTGTATTAATGAAGCAATTTGAGCTCCTTTGAATATAAGAAAGTATCACATAACTTTAGGCAATTAGTTGTCAACCATGATGCTGAACCGAAACATGAAATATCCAATTATCCTATCCCTCATAGTCCTGCTAATCAGTAGTTGTCAGCCTGAAGAAAGTGGATCATGGAATCTGGTCCCTTACCCTAATTCAGTGCTTGTTGAACCAGGTTCATTCTCTTTTGACCAGGGCATCAATCTTTCATCTTCCCATAATGAATTAGATCAAACCATTGCCTATTTCAAAGAAAAACTAAACGACCTGGGAATTGAAACTAAAGGGAATTCTAATAGAACCATTAAACTTGAATTGCTGAGTTCAAATGAAATGAAATCAGAAGCTTATGAACTGCATATAAGCAAAAAACAAGCTGAACTTACGGCCTCAGATCCATACGGTATTTTTTATGGGTTGATGACCATCTGGCAACAACTAAAGTTCTCAGGTAGAATGAGCATTCCATGCGGACATATTAAAGATGAACCAAGATTCGGATATAGGGGATATATGTTAGATGAATCCCGACACTTTTTTGGGAAAGAAAAAGTACTTCAATTGCTCGATTTGATGGCCAGTTTGAAACTAAACACATTTCATTGGCATTTGACAGATGAACCCGGATGGCGTATTGAAATTAAAGCTTTACCAAAACTTAGTACTATTGGTGGAATGGGTAATGCCGATAATCCTGACGCTCCAGCGAAGTTTTATACCCAGCAAGAAATCAGAGAAATCATACAGTATGCAGCTGATAGATATATTACAATAATTCCTGAGATTGACATGCCCGGACATGCATCAGCGGCCAACAGAGCTTATCCTGAGTATTCAGGCGGTGGTAGCAAAAAAAGACCTCACTGGACTTTCGATATAGGAAAAGAAAGCACCTATGATTATCTAAACACAATTCTGGAGGAAGTCGCTGAATTATTCCCGGCTAAATACATTCATCTGGGGGGTGATGAGGTTCACTTTGGCAATGAGAAATGGAGTACAAATGACTCCATACAAACCCTGATGAAGCGTGAAGGGCTTAAAACATTGAAGGAGGTAGAATTTTACTTTACAAAGAGAATGGCTAATTCCTTACTTGACATGAATAAAGAATTAGCGGGCTGGGATGAAGTGGTTGAGTCGGGTGTGAGCAATAAGACTACTTTGGTGTATTGGTGGCGCCATGATAAAATAGACCAACTTGAGAAATCCTTATCACAGGGATTCAACACTATTCTTTGTCCGCGAATCCCGCTATATTTTGACTTTGTCCAACATGACACACATACAAATGGAAGACGATGGGGTGGCAATTTTGGCATTCTGGATGATGTATACGGATACCCGGATAATACTCATCAATTTTCCGATCAGGAAATGGAATTGATAAAGGGAATCCAAGCCAATTTATGGACAGAGAATTTTGATACAGATCAATGGATTGATTTCATGAATTTTCCCAGACTATTCGCTTTATCTGAGTCTGCATGGACAATGAGTGAAAACAAAGATTTTTCTCGATTTAAAAACAGCTTGCCTCTGTTGTTTGAGTTTCTTGACGAAGAAAACATATACTACTTCAATAGCCTGGATCCTAACCTTAATACAGAGCCACTGAGTAAAGAAGGAAACTAATTACGGGCTTACTCTCCTTTCTCCTTTCTCCTTTCTCCTTTATCCCCAAATTTTAAAGCAGCTCAGGTGATATTTTGAATACTCTAACATCCTCAAATATAACTTGGAAACAAAGATAAATGGACTGATGTAAGTATGAGTTTTTTTATACTCTCCGATACAGTACGTCATAACAAACCAAAGAACAATAAACTAAGCTGTATTTCTTATTAGTTTATTCAGGAGCAAACTAGGACGGGTGGGGTGAACTACTTAAAAGCGTTTGAACTGCATGAAAACAATAGCTAATTTAGAGCGAATCTAACGATTATACGAGAGCGTTCTGAGCACTTGGAAAAAAGCAATTAGCCACACAGGAAAAATACTATTTGGTAGATATCGGTTTATTAAATGTATTGATCGGGAGGGAAAGGACCACAGACAGAGGCCATACCCTTGAAAATGTTGTCTTTTTGGAACTTTTAAGAAGAGGCTACAAAATATGGACTGGAAAACTCCTCGATATTGAAATTGATTTTACAGTGAAAAATCGCAGTGGAGAGATAGAGCATTATCAGGTCGCATGGGAAATATCCAATAAAGAAACAGAAAACCGCGAATTTGCTCCCTTGGAGAAATTAAAGGACAATTATCCAAAATACGTACTTTCAACGGAATCTTTTGCACAAGGCAAAGATGGAATCATCCACAAAAATGTTTTCCAGTGGTTATTAGAACCTGATTAGGATTGCTGCGAATTTTTAGCAAAATCTACTGATGGCCAATGCGAATCGAATTCCCGATAGCAAAGCGTATCGGGCGCGGTGCTTTTGTGGTCCCAGCCCCGATTGATCGGGACGACTCCCAGATTATTAGGATTAAGCATGGTTTAAATTGACTAAAAGATCAGAGAAACAACTAGACTCAGAGAAGAAAGTCTATACTATTTGAACAACTATTGGTTCAGCTTGTTTCAATTTAATCAATTTACAACCATATGTCTGGTAGGAAAACAAGCAATCGAAGACAGTTTCTAAAAAACACAACAATAGGAGCGCTTTCTGTGTCTTTCTTACCCCTCACAGGTAAGACCCTGGATGCCACAAATGGTACAAGCAATAGCGACTGTAAGCCAGTCACTTTAGACTATTATGGAGAAGGGCCATTTTATACTGAAAACCCACCTGAAATGGTTGATGGACAGTTGGCAAAGCAAGATGAACCCGGAACAAAGTTGATCATTACTGGGCGAGTTACCAACCTGGATTGTACAAAGGTCATTCCAGGAACCGTTATCGATGTTTGGCATGCTGATAATGCCGGAGATTATGATAACGATGGATACAATTTACGTGGAAGAACTGTTAGTAATAGTCAGGGCTTTTATATGATCAAGACTATTCATCCGGGTAAATACAATACTGGAAACAGCTATCGGCCATCACATATTCATTTTAAAATTACCCCACCTGAATTTGAAACTCTGACCACCCAATTGTATTTTGAGGGAGATTCCGATAATGCTACTGATGCTGCTGCTTCTATACGAAGTGGTGAGTTTGATGCATCAGACCGAATTATTCCGCTGACGACCAATGCTGATGGGATCGAAGAGGGCACATGGGATATCGTGGTTGATGGAAATGGAATAGTTGGGGTGAACAATATTCATATTGATAAAGGAATAATTTACAAGACATATCCGAACCCCTTTAGTACCAAACTGGAGATAAATTATGGTGTTTTCCACAAGTCTTTAATCAGTTTGCTGGTATTTAACATGCAAGGTCAAATGGTGGCCAATCTAGAAGAGAGTATGCAATCGTCTGGAAAGTACAATGCAGATTGGATACCTGATAGTTCCTTACCTCGGGGATACTATTTTGTTTCATTGAAGGTAAACGAAATGCAGGTCCATTATCAAAAGGTGCTATTGCAATGATTTTCTAATTGTCTTAAACGCTGTGGGCTTGATAGAGTATATAGGAGGATATAGTAATTTGAGCCAATAGGGCTGTAATCTGCTACTACCAGATTAAGAGTATCTTATCGGTAGGTAACAAAGAATCTATTTATGATAACTTTGTGATAATCTAAACATCCTTAACTATGCTTCGTATCCTATCTGTTTTGTTCTTCTTTGCCATGGTTTTCATGAACTATCTTGCTAATTCCTTACCCATAAACGGAAAGACAACTGGTCAACTATCAGATGCTTACCCAAACCTTTTCGTTCCATCGGGGATAACCTTCTCGATATGGGGAATAATCTATTTATTGCTTGCAGCTTATTGTATTGCGCAATTCTTACCGGCTTCAAAGAACTTTAGTAAAGAGATTAACTGGCTATTTATTGTGTCTTGTGTGTTTAATGGTTTATGGATTGTGGCCTGGCATTATCAAAAGCTCCCAGTATCATTGCTGCTCATGATAGGCCTATTGGTTTGTCTGATATTCATCAATCTTCAAATCAAAGATTTGCCCCAAGGGCTACTGAAAGCAACGTTTGGGGTATATTTAGGATGGATATGCATCGCTACGATCGCAAATGTTACCGCCTTATTGGTTGATGCTGGATGGGGAGGTTTTGGTCTTTCTCCACAGGTTTGGACTATAATCTTGATTGCTATTGGTACATTGATAGTGTCTCTTACAATTCTTAAAACTGATAATCCTTTTATTGGCTTGGCTGTGGCATGGGCCTTCGTCGGTATTATGATAAAACGATCTGAAGATTATAAAGTTATAGTTTTTGCAGCTGCAGTTTGTATCCTAGTGGTGAGCATCCTAACCATACTGGTGTTTCTTGGCAAGAAACTGAGTTAGGAGCTTTAAGATAGTCAACTGCCTTACGCAAAAATCCACGCTATTGCGTGGATTTGGTGAGCCCCGCTGGGCCACAGATGTTTAGCAATCTTCACAGTATTAAACATAAATGAATAATCAATATCAGATAATTAAGCTCATCGTATTGCTAACATTGTTAAGTTCTTGTGACATCCGGCAGGAGAATACCCCACCCAACATTGTGATTTTTCTGGCGGATGACCTTGGATATGCGGATGTAAAGTGGAATAATCCTGGTGCCTATATTGAAACTCCAAATCTGGATGACCTGGCTGAAAAGGGTGCAATCCTAACTGATTGTTATTCTGCTTCTTCAATGTGTTCTCCCTCCAGGGCCGGTCTGCTATTCGGACGAGTCCCGACCAGGATCGGGATTCACGACTGGATAAAGGAAATCTATAAAAAGCCGCTGAGCAATGTCCATCTCCCCTCCAATGAATTAACATTTGCAGAAGTACTCAAAGAGGTTGGCTATAAAACAGCCATCATCGGCAAGTGGCATTTGAATAATGAATTTAACTCAGGCAACCATTCGGATCCTGATGACCAGGGATTTGATTATTGGTACTGCACTCCGGTCCAATCGAATCCAACCCATAAAAACCCTGAGAATTTCTTCAACAATGGGATCGCTGTTGGACCAACCGGTTCTGACGATGTACCAGTATTCTCCAGTGATATCGTTGCTGACAGGTCAATAGAATGGATTAATACCTTAGGCCTGGATGACCAGTTTCTGTTGTTCGTCCCATACCATGAACCACACGTTGTGTGCGACGCACCTGATGAGTTGAAAAAGAAATACCTCGACCGGATTGCTGGAGGAAAGATTCCTTTGATTGAAGGAACTTCTAACGGACTTGGCCAGGCTGAGTATTACGCCTGTGTTGAAAATATGGATCAGTCAATTGGCAAAATCCTTTCCCATTTGGATGAAAGAAAGCAGCTAAAGAATACCCTTGTGTTGTTTTCATCAGATAATGGACCTGACTTGAATCGAAGATATCAGGGTCGACTGCAATCAGTTGGTGAAACCGGGAATCTTAGCGGTAGAAAACGATGGATTCTTGAAGGCGGAATAAAACAGGATAAGCCTTTACACTGGCACTTTCATGCACCAAGAGGAGGTCCCCAATCGGTACTCAGAAAAGAAAACTGGGTAATCACTGCTCAATGGGATAAAGAGTTTAAAAGAGGGCGCTTTGATGTAAAAGAGATTAGGAAAATCAAAAGTGCTGAACTGATTGACTTCAAGTTATATTGTTTGCTGAATGATCTTGGCCAGAATCATGATATCAAAGAATAAAGAAATGCACTGAGCAAATGGTGCAAACAGTTCAGGGTTTAACGCCTTTCCAAATAAAAATAAGCCTATGAATCTGATCGCTTAACCCAAATGAATCGGTCCATCCGGACCCAATGGAATGCCTGTAAGCATCCAACCAACCAATAAAGCCGACCACAACAGAAACAGCAAAACGGAATACGGAATCATGGTAGAAATTATGGTTCCGATTCCATATTTCTCATCATATTTTTGTGCAAAAGTTACGATCAGCGCAAAATAACTCATCATAGGAGTCACCAGATTGGTTACGGAGTCACCAATTCTAAACGCTGCCTGTGTTAATCCTGGATGGTAAGCCGGATCTATCAGCATGAGCATTGGGATAAAGACAGGTGCCATAATTGCCCATTTTGCTGAAGCGGAGCCCATAAACAAATTGATCACAGCTGATAAAGCAATGAATCCGACAATAAGTACGGGGCCGGTTAATCCAATTTGCTGAAGTCCTCCAGCTCCTTTAATTGCAAAGATGATACCCAGGTTTGAGTATTTAAAGAAGTAAACAAACTGTGCAGCAAAAAACACCAGTACTATGTAACCAGCCATACCGCTCATCGACTTTGTGATATGCTTGACTAAATCTTTGTCATTATTAATCGATTTCACCACAATTCCGTAAACCATGCCAGGGATAAAAAAGAAAATCATGATTCCGATAATGATTCCATCAAAGAATGGAGAATTAAGCACATCACCAGTTTCAGGATTTCGTAAAATGCCATTTGCAGGGATTACAGATAGAGCAAGCAAGGCTACTGTGATCAGAAAGCTTACTCCAGCCCATCTCAGCCCTTTTTTTTCTGTATCGGTTAACTTTTGAATGGCTATCTTTTGTTCAGCACCATCATATTTCCCTAACCTCGGTTCAACAATTTTTTCAGTCACCCAGGTACCAACAATTACCACAAGAAAACTGGATATAAACATAAAATAGTAATTGACAGCAGGATTGACACTAATACCGGGTTGGATCATTTGTGCTGCAGTTTCTGATATTCCTGCCAGGATGGGATCAATCGACCCGATAAAGAAATTAGATCCAAATCCTCCGCTGACACCGACAAATGCAGCTGCCAGTCCGGCCATAGGATGCCGCCCCAGCGCATGGAAAATCATAGCACCAAGCGGAATTAATATGACATATCCGGCTTCACTGGCAAGATGAGAGATTACACCAGCAAGAACGATTGCAGCAGTGATCAACCTTTTGGGGGATTTCAAGACCAGCGCTCTGATCATAATGGTGAACAAGCCCGATCCTTCGGCAACACCGATTCCAATCATCACCACCAACACATAACCTAAAGGAGGAAAAAACAGGAAGTTATCCAACAGGTTTGTATACATCCACCTGATTCCGTCAGCATCGAGTAAATTCCGGGTCTCGATTATTGTGCCATCAACAGGGTGCTGGGCAGTCACATTCAGAAAATAGCAGA
>CAYUGX010000035.1:0-22437 GCA_964444375.1 uncultured Porphyromonadaceae bacterium
AATAAATTAGAAAGTCATGAATCGAGTTAAATCACAAAATCAAAGACTTGATAGCTGGTTTAAGAAGGCCTGGGTCAAGCTGGTTTTAGCCATTGGTGGCTATGTTATCATTCTTTATACCGTCAGTTTGATGGTTGAGAAATTGCGTTTTTAGACAACTTTAACTTTAACCATATCTCTTCAGCGAACATGCCCATTGTGACTAAATTGGATGTAGTTATGGCCAGGCGTAAAATGAGTTTGACCGAATTATCAGGCAGGGTGAAAATTACCCTGGCCAACTTGTCCAATTTGAAAAGGGGAAAGGCACGTGCAATTAGATTTACTACATTGGAGGCATTATGTGACGCTTTGAACTGTCAGCCCGCCGATTTGATGGAGTATCGGCGGGATTCAATGCGGAAAGACTTTGAAATTAATTTGATTGATATACTAAAAAAGCAACAACACTAAGGTCATCAATAGGCATGATACAAGCAAGGCAGTCGGTTATTATTGGCCTGCTTATGCTTTTCGGAGCTTGTGGACATACACAAACAAGCACAGAAAGCGTAGCGGGTCAAGTGTATTATGATCTGCCTCAGGAATTGATAGAATTGTCGGGATTGGCCAATTGCGATACAGCGATTCTAGCTGTTCAGGATGAAGCAGGCGCAGTTTTTGTTCTGTCGAAAAATCAATATACCCTTCAGCAGCGACTTGAATTCACTTCACCGGGTGATTTTGAAGGGATCAGTTGTGTAGGAGAACAAATGGCTATAGTCGACAGCCGGGGTATTCTCTATCAGCTAGTGCTTAGACAAAATCAACTCAGTATTATCAACATGTTTCCATTGAGTAATCCTGAGCAGGAGTACGAGGGTATTGCACTGGATCCAAAACAAAACAGGGCGTTCCTGCTTGGAAGAAAAAGAAGCCCGAGAGCCGATAACAGGTATTTACGACCCATCCTGGTCTATGATTTTGAAGAACGACTTGAGCGGATTTATTGCCAGGTCAATGAAGAACTTATATGGCAAGTCTTGACAGAGCTTGATAATAGTCAGGCTGGTATGATAGAGTGGGGTAGCTCGCTGCAGTTTTCAGATTTACTCTTAATGTCGAATCAACAAGGATTCCTGATTCTTTGTGCACGGCCCGCTATGATCATCCAGGTAACCTTAACAGGTAAGGTTAAGCAAATAATACCGCTGGATGCAGCGCGTTTGCCTCAACCAGAATCTTTTTGCTGGATCAGTCATGATAGTTTGCTCATTGGCAGCGAAGGGGTATTTGGTCCTGCCCGCCTGACCACCCTGAAATGGATAGATAACAACTAGTTCCTAAATAAATAGCTGGCTTTGAAGAAAAGGCCTCTTGTCATCTCTGTCCATTTATCTCCGGGTTGATATTCGTGTCCCGTCCAAGATTTCTGGTTATACAATGAGCCATATCCTAAATGGATCACGGTTCCTGGAATGTAGGTAAATGAAGCCAGTGCATCAGCAGTAAGTGCCTCTTCGAAAGTATTGTACTCCAGAATGATTCTAAAAAACAGGTATTTATTAACCTGGTACGTGTTTTTAAACCGAAGAATCGTATAGTCAAAATCTTTAAGTTGGTCACTGTGGCGGTAAAAATCGGCATAGGTGATTGTCAGACCCGTTTGAAAATTGGTTATAGGTTGATAATTCAGCATCAGATTTCCTTTATTTCCGTATCCCGAATAGGGATCTGAAACATAACGTATGCTGTTTCCAAAACGATAATCGACATTGATCAGCAGCTTAGGAAGAATCTGTGACATTCCTATCAGGTGATATGAGTTTGTGTTAAAACGTTTATGAAGGTACACCTCACTTGACAGATTGATAAAAGTAATAAAGGTGCTTGATCGATTACCTGCAACTTCAGTCCCCAATCCAAGGTCATGTTCTAATAGGCCAGATGGAATATCTTCTGACAGTATCCCAAATGACATTATCGATACCTTTCTGAAGAAACTTTGGTCAAAATAGAAGTTTGGCTTGTACGAGAGAGATAATCGATTAATCCCATTCCGTTGCAAGTAGCCGGCTCGGGTAATAAAATCCTGACCGATGTGTTGAAGTTCAAATCGCACACTATTCTTCTCGTTTTCTTTATTATAGGATACTGTCCCAATGAGGCCGTTTTTACTCTTGTCATTGGGTGTTGTTGATAATGATCCAAAGACATTAAACTCAATGGCTGATTCATCACCCAAACGAAACCTTCCGTCAGCTCCTGCCAAGCGATTGTACTGATCGGGATCTTCTCGAGTTGTCATGGCCAGGCCCAGGTAAGAGTCTTTATTCAGGGCATACTGATACCTGCCGATCATGAAATTTGAATAACGGCCACTTGAATCGGCAAAGGCATGATTCTCATCCAGGCTATAGAGGATTGCCAATCGACTTTTATTGCTGATTTTACCGCTAAGCTTTGCCCCAACTAGTGGATTGGCGATTTGTCTGGTATGAACAACTGATTGGAATGATCCATGTTCTGAGACAGCAGCAATGCTGAAACTTTCTTTTCCTTCTTGAAAGAAAGGTCTTTTCTCCTTATAGAACAACGAATACCGTTGGTTTTCTTCAATCTGTCCAGCATCCGACTCAACCTGACTAAAGTCTGGGTTATACGTTAGATCTAATGAGAGTTGTGAGCTTAGACCCACCTTGCCGGTCAGGCTGAACTCAGGTCTGCTTCTTGTCACATTCAATGAACCCGAACTGGCTTGCAGTAATCTTGAGTAGGTAAGGGCGGGTAGTATTTCCAGGAGGGTATAATGCTCAATGTTTTCGAGAACAATGGGTTTCATTTGAGTAAGAAAGTTCATCCCTTTTTGTGGATCAAGAGGCGGATAGGTTCCTTGAGTGCTTAAATGATGAATTCGGCGCTCAAAAATCATCCCCATGACCACCGGTTTTTTTCTATTGTATCGTAAACTCTTGAAAGGTATTTGCATTTCAACCGTGTAGCCCGTATCTGTACGTTTACCCTTGGTATGAAAAACGAAATCTGCACCAAGGTCTTCCTGGTTTGCTGAGGATCGACTATCCATTTGGATACCTAAGGGATTCGAATAAAATGCTAATAAACTCTGCTGATCATTAAAGGGATCCATATTGACACATACCCAATCTTCCATTTTTATCTGATCGCGAGCAGTAATAGTACCTTTAATGTTTTCTGGATTAGGATCGAAGCATTGGAAGGCGATAAACAGGTTATCCCGGTTATAGGTCAGGTAAACCTCGGTACGGTAGGGAAGGGTTTGGCCAAACTCAGGCAGAAAGGATATCATTTCATCACAGACAAGGGCCTCTTTCCAACATGATTCGTTGAGTTGCCCATCCAATTGGATATTCTCTGAGCACAGCTTGGCATGCCAGGTGTCTTGCCCAGTCAGTGTTGAGGTCCAAAGCAAAAGGGCGCAAATCAATAGAAGAATATCTACTTTCATTACTGGAAGACAGAAGGACTGGTTTACATTTTCAGTTTTTTCTCAATTTCCTCAATGTAAACCCTGAATCGTTTATCGGTCTCGAATAGGTTATTGACGGTTTTACAAGCATGGAGAACCGTAGCGTGGTCTTTACCGCCAATTTGTGATCCAATGGTGGCCAATGATGATTTAGTCAGGTTCTTAGAGAAATACATGGCAATTTGACGCGCCTGAACAATTTCTCTTTTCCTGGTTTTAGAATGCATCAGGTCTACAGGGATACTAAAATAATCACTCACAACCTTTTGGATATAATCAATCGACAATTCTCGGGTTGTATTCTTAACCAGTTTATCGATCATCTCCCTAACCAGGTCAAGCGTAATTTCTTTGCGGTTGAGAGTTGATTGAGCCAATAAAGAAACAAGCGCACCCTCAAGCTCACGAACGTTGTTGCTTATTTGAGAGGCGATATACTCTAGAATGTCAGAATCCATATGGATGCCATCGTTGTAAACCTTTTTTTGCAGGATGGCTACCCGTGTCTCAAAGTCTGGCACTTGAAGGTCAGCACTCAATCCCCATTTGAAGCGGCTAAGCAAGCGTTGCTCCATTCCCTTGAGCTCAACCGGAGGTTTGTCAGAAGTTAGGATGAGTTGCTTGCCTGATTGGTGCAAGTGATTGAAAATGTGGAAGAATGTATCTTGTGTTTTTTCTTTGCCAGCAAATTCCTGTACATCATCAATGACTAATACATCAATCATTTGGTAGAAATGCAGGAAATCATTGCGGTTATTATTTCGTATGGCTTCAACAAATTGAGTTTGAAACTTATTGGCATTTACATAGAGTACCACTTTGTCGGGGTACTTGTCTTTTACCTCGATACCGATGGCTTGTGCCAGGTGAGTTTTACCTAATCCTGAACCCCCGTAGATCAATAAAGGATTAAATGCAGTTCCTCCAGGGTTTTGTGATACTGCGTACCCGGCTGATCTGGCGAGTCGATTGCAATCGCCTTCAACATAATTTGAAAACGAATAATCTGGATTCAGTTGTGGGTCAACGTGCAGTTTCTTGATACCTGGTATAATAAAAGGATTACGAATGGTTCTCTCTTCATCATCCAGGGGCATCGATAATGGCTTATTCTTTAAGCTCGTTTTCGCCTTTGTCGGTAGTTTAACGGTATACGGTTTGGTTTCGCTGAAGCCGTTGTTTTCCATGATTACACTGTACTCCAACTTTGCGTCTGGACCGAGTTCCTTGCGAATGGTTTTACTCAGAATCGAAATGTATTGCTCCTCAAGGTACTCATAAAAAAAGGTCGAGGGTACCTGGATGGTTAACACTTCTTCTTCAAGTTTTAGGGGAACAATCGGTTCAAACCAAGTTTTAAAACTCATCGTGGGAACATTGTCCTTTATTATTGACAGACAGCGGTTCCATACATCCACATGGTTTGACTTCATCAACGTTGAAAATTAATTAGTTAGACAAAGGATTTGGGTTATGCAAGTTGGGGAAAAAAACTGAAAAAAAAATGGCTGAGGGCTTGTTTTTTTGCTCGCAGAGATACGAGCTTCATATTCAGGCGAATAATTTTTTTCCGGCACAAAAACACTTAAAAAGCAATCTTCTGCCACCGTCCCTCTATCCATGAAAACACAGCAGCCTCAGGATAATTAGAAAGCAACTTTTTTACCTGCCGCCGTGCTTTGTCAAACTTTTGAGTACGAAGAATACAATAGAAGAATTGCTTACCCACCTGAATGGTTTCAACTTTCTTGAAATTCGAAAAAAGTTCATCTTGCTTGGACAGGGGTGATATACTTTGCCTGACACATACGAAGTACTCCAGGTCAAGGTCTCTGGATAGCGCATCCAGTAATTCATCATTGTCTGAAGCAATAATTGTTCTTCCCCAGTCGATAGCTGATACACGCACATATCGCTTAGGATTCATCTTGATATCATCGAGCAATTCATTCAGCGATGCACCGACTGATTCCAGTGTATAATACAAAGAATCGTCCATGACCAGTTTACCTAAGCTACCTTCACCAGCATTAACCTGCCGGATGGTACTTCCAAAGTCTGTTATCACTGTATTAAATTGTTCTACAGCGGTACGTAGGGGTATTTGATTGAGCGAGTCAGTAAATTCTCCAATGTTGGCTATGGATTGCTGTAGCTCGACGGTTCGTGTTACCAGATTAGCCGATAAACTGTCTAAATTGCCAATTATCAAGCTAAATTGCCCGGCTTCTGATTTGATATAATCGTTTAGAAATACAGATGATTGCTCTACGTTTTTCAGGGTTTGAGCCACAATCTCAAAACTTTGGGCCAGGTTAGACCGGTTTTCCTGATCAAATACAAGCTGCAGGGCAACCAAAACGGAGTCCATTGAGCTCATCAGATCTTCAGCTTTTCGCTTCAAGGGTAGCATCTGCGTATTCACCTGGTCTTTTAGGTCACCTTCAATTGCACCTGATATGGTGTCACCATAGGCATAAAAAGCGGTATCGGTTGTTAGAATAAGCTCAACCCCTTTGGTCCCCATTAGATCGGTGCTAATTATTTTTGCTTGTGTGCCGGTTGGGATATTAAAATCGCGGTAGGTGACGGCAAATTTTACCAAAATGGGTGATTCAATCTCTTGCCCGAGGCTAATTTCTCTTACATCTCCAATTTTGAAACCTTTGTACAAAATCGGGCTGCTAACCATCAACGAACCAATCCGCTCATACTTGGCATAGAAGACTTTTTCAGGTTGAAGGAAGTTTCGGCCCTTGAGGAAATTTAGGCCCCAAAACAGAACAAATATGGTCAACGCAAATAATAAGCCAATTCGTATGAGTCGACCAGTTTTCATAGATGAAAGTTAGTGAATTTTCTTGTCTTCCTCAATAGCCTGCATCAAAGGAATCTTTTTACCGTTCTTAAAACCAACGATGAAGGCTCCCGGGAATTTATCCAGGAGTTGTTTTCTGACATTTAATGCCTGGGCATAATTATTGACTGGTGCAGACATATATTTATAATAGCCATCAATTTTCAATTCCTCAAAATCTGTATAGCCTCTAAAATCCCTTGCATCTTTTGGTACTCTATTTTCAGCAGCTAATATTTGTACCCTGAATTGAAGACTGGTTTGACTTGTCTGGGTCTGTTTTACTGGATCTGTCTGGATTTTTACTTCTTTGACGGCAGCATCATTCAATACTTCTGTTTCTCGATTGGTTTTAGTCTCTGGCTCGGTAATTCGGTTTATCCGCTGCTGGGTTCTTTGTTCTTCTTCTGCATTCACCTGCAATTCCCGGGTCGTTCTTTCATCAATCTCCTCTTTGTATTTTCTAAAGGCGCGATACACAGCCGATGCAATTAAATCCTGGCCATAATCGGTCATCAGAAATGCTTCTTCATTACTGTCACTTAGGAATCCGGTTTCTACCAATACACTAGGCATGGTGGTTTTCCAGAGCACGAGCAACTGACCGGCCTTCACACCCCGGTCTTTACGTTTAGCTCTGGTCCTGAATTGGTCTTGCACATAAGAGGCCATGTTTAGGCTCTGACTTTGATAAATATTCTGCATGACAGAGAATCCGATCAGCGAGCCGGGATTTTCAGGATCATATCCCTCATACTTTGAAGAGTAGTCATCTTCGAGCATGATTACCTCATTCTCCTTTTTAACCAACTCAAGGTTTCCCGGGTTTTTGGCTATACCCATGACCCAGGTTTCTGTTCCAACAGCTTTACCTCTTGGAATAGAATTGACGTGGACAGAGATAAACAGATCTGCATTGTTCCGATTGGCTATATCTGCCCGCACATCCAGATCAACAAAAACATCTGTCTTTCGTGTGTAAATCACCCGGGCATCCGGAATCAGGCTTTCGATGTAATATCCAATCTTCTTTACGATGGACAAAGCTAGATTTTTCTCGTATGTGTTCTTTCCAACGCTTCCAGGGTCTTTGCCTCCATGCCCGGCATCCAACACAACCGTAAAAACACTTTGATTATCTGATTGTGCAATGCTAAAAGGAGCAGCAGCAATAAAATAAATGAAAAGAGACGTCAATAGTATCTTTTTGATTCCCATAGTTTCGGAACAATTCCATGTCGGTTTACGCGTTGACTTATCTAGAAACCCGATATCTTGTTTCATTTTTCAGTAGCTTTGAAGGGCTATTAATGCTGTTAGACTGCATTTGGATCGAACTGCAAAAATACGAAAAATTCTCCTACTATCAGGCTGTATCTTTGGTCTGATTGTTACAAGCTATGCCCAGGTTGAAGAGGACCCTCCAGATAGTACTCTGCAGGTAATGAACACATTACCAAGTGATTCCGTTCAGATTGAAGAAGAACCTACAGATTTCCTGAATGCCCCGGTCATCTATCCTGCAAGAGATTCGACTATCATGTCGATTAAAGACAATAAAATAAAGATGTATGGAGAAGCGATGGTCCAATATGAAGGTATTGAGCTAACGGCCTACTATATTGAGATCAGTATAGATCTTAAAGAGGTCTATGCCACTGGTCGGATAGACAGCGCAGGGGTTATGCAAGAAAAGCCCATCTTTAAACAGGGAGAAGAAGAGGTCGAGGTCACCGAAATCAAATACAATTTTGATACTCAAAAGGCATGGATCGCCAATGCGATAACCAAACAAGAGCAAGAAAGTTTTCTGCACAGTAGCATTTCAAAACGGTATCCTGATGGCACCCTGAATGTAAAAGATGCCAAATACACGACCTGTGATGCTGAGCATCCCCATTTCTATTTTGCCATTACTAAAGGTAAAATGCTGCCCGAGAAAAGTACCGTTACCGGACCTGTCTATTTAGTTATTGAAGATATTCCGATGTATTTTCTTGGATTGCCTTTCGGATATCTACCCCAGAAAAGAGCCAATACATCGGGGTTGATCATGCCACAATATGGTTCTGAGGTCAGACGAGGCTACTATTTACGAAATGGGGGCTGGTATTTTTCAATTAACGACAACTTCGATCTCAGGCTAACGGGTGATATATATTCAAAAGGGAGCTGGAAGATTGGTGCCTTAACCAATTATGCCAAGCGCTATAAGTTCAGAGGGAACTTCGATTTTAATTATGCACTGAATGCGACTGGGGAACGATCGCTTAGAGATATTGATCCTACAGCTTTTTCTTCAACTCGTGATTTCAGGGTTAGGTGGACCAACAGTCAGGATCAAAAAGCTCATCCTTACCGCTCTTTCAATGCCAATGTGAACTTGTCTACCAGCTCATTTGACAAATACAACAGCAACATTACAAATACGAATGCGATACTGACAAACCAAAAATCTTCATCCATCAGTTATGCTCGGAAATTTCCTAATCGTCTGCTTAATTTTACGGCCAAAGTAGGTCACACACAGAACAGCCGTGATACGTCTCTGGTATTAAATGCCCCTACTGCTTCTTTTACAGTTGGACGTTTTTATCCCTTTAAACGCAAGAACAGAGTGGGGAAGCAGCGATGGTATGAAAAGATTGATATGCGCTACAACTCGAATTTTGAGAATAAAGTCTATGCCAAAGAATATCAACTGTTTACCGAAGGTTATCAGGATCTAGACTCAGTTGTCAACAATATGAAGAATGGGTTTAAACACGAAATTCCAATGACTGCATCGTTTAAACTCATCCCAAATATGACATTGACTCCTTCGTTGAAATACCAGGGCTTGCTGCATTTCTATCATACCACTCAGGAATGGGATGAGTATGAACAAGAAGTTATCAAAACCAGAATTAATCAGGTACAATATTGGCAAGCACTGACTCCAAATATCAATCTGACATACAATCCCCAGGTATTCGGTTATTATACTTTTAAAAAGGGTAAGGTGTCGGTGATTCGACATGTCGCTAAACCATCTCTTTCATTCAGCTACCGTCCAGACCTGGGATACGACGAATCGCAATATTATGATACTGTGCAATACAGTGCCAGCGGATCAGAAAGACGTTATTCGTATTTCGATGAAAGTCTCTATCGATTGCCTTCTGTAGCTGGTCAATACGGTGCAGTGAATCTCAGTCTGGGCAATAATATTGAAATGAAAGTTAAAGATCCTGCCGATTCAACTGGGCAACTTAAAAAGGTCAAGCTCATTGAGAGTTTAAATTTCAATACTTCTTATAACATCTTTGCCGATTCAATGAAGCTAGCCCCGGTGCGACTCACGGCTCGAACACGGATATTTAATAATGTCAACATTAATTTTAACAGCACCTTCGATCCCTATCGCTGGATTGTTCATCAGGATGGAGATAATCTGAGGTATTACAAAGTCGATCAGTTCCTAATCAATAAGGGTGGGGGATTGGCTCGTTTGACCAATGCTAGCTTGTCTGTTGACTTTTCGATGCCTTTCAGAAAGACAGGCGGGGCATCAAGCCCAAGCAACTTCTATCAGGAGAATGGTATTGAATATGGTCTTCCGTGGACCATGCGAGTTGGTTACAGCTTCCGGTATTCGAAAACAAATCCTTTTGTAGATAGTAAGATCACACAGACTGTCAGATTCTCAGGGCGGGTGCAGTTTTCACCCAAATGGGACATGAATTACTCTTCAGGCTACGATTTTGTTAGAAAAGAGCTTACCTATACAAGCCTGACCGTCAATAGAAACCTGCATTGCTGGGCAATGAGTTTCACAATCATTCCGTTTGGTAAGAACAAAAGTTATACCTTCATGATCAATGTGGTGGCGAACATGTTCAAAGACGTAAAGTTTAGAAAAGAAAAAAGCTGGTACGATAACGACTATTTCTAATACAAATCATTCACTCTTTTCACACGTGCTATTATGAAATCAATCATTTCCACTCCCCATGCTCCAGCTGCTGTTGGACCTTATAGTCAAGCTGTTGAAATGAATGGCTTTCTGTTTATCTCAGGACAAATTCCCATAAACCCAGAAACGGGTCAGGTTGTAGAAGGTGATATTCAAATGCAAACTGAACAGGTGATGGAAAACCTGGGTGCCATCCTGGATGAGGCCGGTTATAGTTATGCCGATGTGGTTAAATGCACATGTCTGCTCGATGATATGGGTAATTTCAAAGCCATGAACGATGTCTATGCCCGGTATTTTACCAGTAAGCAACCAGCCCGTGCAGCCTTTGGTGTGGTAAAATTACCATTGGGTGTGAGTGTTGAGATCGAAGCGATTGCAGCCAAATAAAAAAGCCTTCCCGCAATGCGAGAAGGCCTTCATATATACTTTTAGAAGGAAGCTTATTCAGCGCAAACTTCAAAGCTGATGTCAGCTTTGATGTCTTTGTACAACTTAATACTTGCCTTATAAGTACCTACTTCTTTTATGGTTTCGTCGTTAAGACTGATGTTCTTACGATCAACATCATAGCCTTTTTCATTCAATACCTCAGCGATCTGAATGGTGTTAACTGAACCAAATATTTTACCAGTTGAAGAAGTTTTTGCACCAATCTTGAGCTCAACTTTTTCAAGCTTAGTGGCTTTATCCTCAGCATCTTTTCGCAACTGCTCTTCTTTATGAGATTGCTGACGCAATTTCTCTTTGTGTGCCTTAACTGCTGAAGGACTAGCCAAAATAGCCATTCCTTGAGGGATTAAAAAGTTTCTACCGTAACCGTCTTTGACTGTTACAATGTCATCTTTATGCCCCAGTTTCGTAATGTCTTGCTTTAAAATAATCTCCATTTCCTTATCCTCCAGCTTTACTTCATTAAATCGGTTACATAGGGAAGTAGAGCCAAATGACGGGCACGTTTAACCGCAGTGGCAATTTTCCTTTGATACTTCAGTGATGTTCCAGTGATTCTGCGAGGTAAAATCTTACCTTGTTCATTAAGGAATCTCTTCAGGAAGTTAGGATCTTTGTAATCAATATACTTGATGTTATTCCTGCGGAAACGGCAATACTTCTTCTTTTTAATTTCAACGGTTGGCGGAGCCAAATACCTAATTTCTGATGTACTGTTAGCCATGATTATTCCTCCACATTTTCAGTTACTACTTCTTGTTCAGCAATTTTCTTGCGACGCTTGATTGCGTACTGAACCGCAAATCTATCCATTTTCATGGTCAAGAACCGAATGATCCGCTCATCACGGCGGAATTCAGTTTCAAGTTTGTTGATGAGCTCACCATCACTCTTGAATTCAATTAAATGATAGAAACCAGTGGATTTCTTCTGGATGGGATAGGCCAGCTTGCGCAGACCCCAGTTGTCCTCGTGGACAATCTCAGCTCCGTTCTCCTTGAGATAGGCTGAGAATTTCTTGACCGCTTCCTTCATCTGATCTTCAGACAAAACGGGAGTTACAATGAAAACGGTCTCATACTGATTTAACATAATTTAAACTAATTTATTGATTGAAAATTAATTGGCCTGCAAAAATAGAAAATTGTTTGTTGCCTTCAAAATATCTTTATGAATTAATGAAGCTTTCAGCAAATTAGTACCTTTGCTAACGCAAAAATATTGACTGGAATGGAAAACTTCGTGGTTTCGGCAAGAAAATACCGGCCTGATACTTTTGAAACAGTAGTCGGCCAACCTGCCATAACAAAAACACTCAAAAATGCGATTAAATCTGGCCAATTGGCACATGCCTATCTTTTCTGTGGCCCACGGGGAGTGGGAAAGACAACATGTGCCCGGATTTTTGCTAAAACCATCAACTGTCAAACTCTTGGAGACGATACTGAAGCCTGCGGAAACTGTGAATCCTGTCAGTCATTTGCTGAAAATCGATCGTTTACCATTCATGAGTTAGATGCCGCTTCAAATAACCATGTGGATGATATCAGAAACCTGATCGATCAGGTTAGGATACCCCCACAGGTCGGAAAGTACAGCATATACATCATTGATGAGGTACACATGTTGTCACAGCAGGCTTTTAATGCTTTTTTAAAAACGCTTGAAGAGCCTCCTGCTCATGCTATTTTTGTGCTAGCCACCACTGAGAAGCACAAAATCATTCCCACGATATTGTCTCGTTGTCAAATTTTTGACTTTAATCGGATCAAAGTTGGTGACATGATGAATCACCTCAGACAGGTGGCAGATTCAGAACAGGTAGAAGCTGAAGAGGCCGCTTTGAATATAATTGCGCAAAAAGCCGACGGTTCAATGCGGGATGCGCTTTCGATTTTCGACCAGGTAGTCTCTTTTAGTGGTAAAACAATTACCTACCAAACGGTTGTGGATAATCTAAATGTGCTCGATTACGATTATTACTTCACTTTGACCGAGGCATTTTTAGCTGGCAACTATCGCAATGCATTAATGATCTACAACGAAATATTGGATAAAGGCTTTGATTCACACAATTTCATCAATGGTTTGGGTGGACATTTCAGAAATCTGTTGGTAAGTAAAGATCAGGAAACTATTGCATTGCTAGAATTAAGTGGCGAGATCGCTGAAAAATATCTTGAGGTATCTCAAAACTGTCTGGTCGACTGGCTGTTTAAAGCCTTGTCCTTCATCAATCAATCCGATATCGGATTCAAGCAAGCAAAAGATCCGCGCTTGCACGTCGAGATATGTTTGTTGAGGATTAGCCGGATTCAAGACCCAAGACCGAAGACCGAAGACCGAAGAGAAGAAGTAAGAACTAAGACTGAAGACCGAAGAGAAGAAGTAAGAACTAAGACTGAAGACTTAAGAGAAGAAGTAAGAACTAAGACTGAAGACTTAAGAGAAGAAGTAAGTAGTAAGGCTGAAGACTTAAGAGAAGAAGTAAGTAGTAAGGCTGAGGAGTCTAAAAAAGAGGAAGGAATTAAGGCTGGGGAGAAGTCTGTGATTAGTGGTGAGAATGGGGCTGCAAATGGATTGAAAAAGACGACATCTGTTTCTGATTTTTTAAACAAGAAAAAGAATGGCGAGGATGTGGGAGATGATGGCAAGCCAAAGGATGAGGCGGTTGAGTCAGGCGAGCCGGTTGAGTGTTCACCTGAATTGATCCGTGAGAAGTGGACTTCCTTTGCTGATGACTTAAAGAAGGATCAACCCAGACTATACAATACCTTGATTGCTCAATTGCCTGATTTGAACGACGATGAAGTTAAAGTTAAACTCAACAATCCTTTGCAAGCCAAGGCTTTGAAGTCGGTTCACAATGAGTTGCAGGGCTACCTGCGGAAGACCTGTGGTAATCCTGATCTGACTATCAATTATGAGATAGAGAGTACACCGGCTATGGAAAAAAAGCTATATACTCAAGAAGAGAAGTACAAGCATTTGCTTGAGAAGAATCCAGATCTCGATACATTCAGACAAACTTTTAAGCTGGATTTTGAATAGTATTACTGACAAAAGAGCAGTTTTACTACTTGGATCAATATTTGATTACAACCAGAAATAACTATACAAAGCATGGCAGTAATAGATAAATTCCTTTCAAACTTCTTTGGAAACAAAGCCGAAAAGGATTACAAGCAAGCTCAACCTGTCGTTGAAAAGGTCAATACAATTTGTGCAGAATTGAATCAGCTAACGAACGATGATTTTCGGGCTCGATCAACTCAGTTGAGGAAAGAGGTGCTGGATAATGTGAAGGCTGAAGAAGATGAAATTCAGGCCATTAAGGATAAAATTGAAGCAGACGAAATTCCAATTAGTGAAAGAGATAAGGCATTTAGTCAAGTTGATAAGCTTGAGCAAACCATCAAAGATAAAACTGAAGAAAAACTGAACCAGGTACTTCCTCTTGCCTTTGCTATCGTTAAGGATACTGCCCGGAGGTTTGTTGAAAATGAGGAGATTGTCGTAACTGCTACGGATTTTGACAGAGATTTGGCCGCTAGTCGTGAAGACATTGACATTAAAGGTGATCAGGCCATTTACCACCGAACCTGGACAGCAGGGGGTAGCCAAATTACCTGGGATATGATTCACTACGATGTGCAGCTGATTGGTGGTCTGAACTTGCACCAGGGTAAAATTGCTGAGATGGCCACAGGTGAGGGTAAAACATTGGTGGCAACCCTGCCCGTATTCTTGAATGCGTTACCTGGTAAGGGTGTACACGTGGTGACTGTAAACAACTACCTGGCAAAACGTGATGCAGAATGGATGGGTACCATGTTTGAATTCCATGGTTTGTCAGTTGATTGTATCGATAAGCATGATCCCAATTCTGATGCAAGAAGAAAAGCCTATCGTGCTGATATTACCTACGGAACCAACAACGAATACGGCTTTGATTATTTGAGAGACAACATGGCCATCAGTCCTGATGATCTGGTGCAGCGTGAACACAATTATACCATTGTTGACGAGGTTGACTCTGTGCTAATTGATGATGCCAGAACACCTCTCATCATTTCAGGACCGGTACCCAAGGGTGAAGACCAACTGTTTGCCGAATTGAAACCCAGGGTAGTTAAACTATATAGTGCACAAAAAAGGCTTGTCAATGAGATATTTACACAAGCGAAAAAACTAATTGGTGAAGGCAAAGATCAAGAAGGTGGTAAATTGCTGCTTCGAGCCCATAAAGGATTGCCACGTACCAAGGCCATCATCAAGTTTCTGAGTGAAGAAGGCATGAAAAGCCTCCTGCTGAAAACAGAGAATTACTTCATGCAGGAGAATTCGAAAAACATGCATCTGGTTACCAGTGATCTGTATTTCATCATCGACGAAAAGAACAACTCAGTTGAACTAACCGATAAAGGTATTGATCTTATCACCGCCAGTGGAGAGGATCCTGAGTTTTTTGTACTGCCGGATATTGGAAGCGTGATTGCAGATATTGAAAAGACAGACTTGAGTGAGGAAGACAAACTGAAGAAAAAAGACAAGCTCATTCGCGATTTTTCTGTGAAATCAGAACGGGTTCATACAATCAACCAGTTGCTCAAAGCCTATACGCTTTTTGAAAAAGATGTTGAGTATGTGTTGATGGACAACAAAGTAAAGATTGTCGATGAGCAAACCGGCCGAATCATGGAAGGTAGACGTTATTCTGACGGTTTACATCAGGCCATTGAAGCCAAAGAGAGCGTAAAAGTTGAAGCGGCAACACAAACCTTTGCTACCATTACTCTGCAGAACTACTTCAGAATGTACAATAAGCTGGCCGGAATGACCGGAACAGCAGAAACAGAAGCAGGTGAACTTTGGGATATCTATAAGTTGGATGTTGTAGTTACCCCGACAAATCGGCCCATTACCCGTGACGATCGCGAAGATCTTGTTTATAAAACTAAACGTGAAAAGTATAATGCGGTTATTGACGAGATTGTTGAACTGGTGAATCAAGAACGGGCTGTACTTGTAGGTACAACCTCTGTTGAGATTTCAGAATTACTCAGCCGCATGCTTAAGATCAAAGGTATTGCTCATAATGTCTTGAATGCAAAGTTGCACCAGAGAGAGGCCGATATTGTAGCATCGGCTGGACAACCGGGAGCAGTTACCATTGCAACTAACATGGCTGGTCGGGGAACCGATATCAAACTCCATCCCACTGTAAAAGAAGCGGGAGGATTGGCTATCCTTGGAACCGAACGCCATGAATCAAGACGAGTCGATCGACAGTTGAGAGGTCGGGCAGGTCGTCAGGGTGATCCAGGCTCTTCGCAATTCTTCGTTTCTCTTGAGGATGACCTCATGCGTTTATTTGGTTCAGACCGGGTTTCAAAACTGATGGACCGAATGGGACTCAAAGAAGGAGAAGTGATACAGCATTCCATGATCAGTAAATCAATCGAACGAGCCCAGAAAAAGGTCGAGGAAAACAACTTTGGCATTAGAAAGCGCTTGTTAGAATACGATGACGTCATGAACAACCAACGTGAGGTGGTCTATAGCAGAAGACGACACGGTTTGCATGGGGAGCGGATTGAGATGGATATTGCCAATATGATGTTCGATTTATGTGAGAACCTGGTCGGTGACTTCAAAGACATGGAAGATTATGAAGGATTTAAATTAGACCTCATTAGATTCCTGGCTGTTGATTGTCCATTTGATGAAGAAACCTTTACGGAGTCCTCAGTTGATACCTTGACTCAAGAGTTATATGAGAAAGTGCTTCAAACCTTTGAAAACAAGAATAGCCAAATGGCCGAAGCTGCCTGGCCAGTCATAAAAGATGTATATGAGAAGGCTTCTCATCAGTATACCAATATCATGGTACCAATCACAGATGGGCAAAAAACAATGCAAGTAAATGCCAATCTGAAAAGATCTTATGAAACTAAAAACCGTGAATTGGTTAAGTCATTTGAGAAATCTACAGTATTAGCCACCATCGATGAATCATGGAAAGAACACCTTCGTGAGATGGATGACTTAAAGCAATCGGTTCAGAATGCCTCATACGAACAGAAAGATCCGCTCCTTATTTACAAGCTTGAGTCATTTGAGTTGTTCAAAACAATGATGAATAAGGTAAATAAAGATGTGGTTTCATTGTTGATGAAGGGCCACATTCCTATTCAGGATTCAGATGAAGTAAGAGAGGCTCAGGCAAAAAGAAAACTGGATATGAGCAATTACCAGACTACCAAGACCGATATCGATGGCTATGGACCAGCCGACTCGACTGGTGGACCTGGGGGGCGTCAACAGAGACAACAAAAAGTGCAGCCTGTGCGGGTTGAGAAGAAGGTTGGGCGGAATGATCCCTGTCCCTGTGGTAGTGGAAAGAAATACAAGCAATGTCACGGTGGAGCCGGAGCTGGAGCTGGCAATCAGGCACAAGCCTAGGCGATTTGAGCAAGCTTATACGTATCGACTAATTTCGGAATACAATTTCTCAGAAGCTGTAATCAGTGGTAAACGAAGATAGTTTTTAATGAGATCCTGTCTGTGAAGGGCAGCTTTAATTCCTGTTGGACTACCTTCTTTGAAAATCAAATCAATCATCGGCAGCAATTGATAGTGGATTTCCCTGGCTACATCCATGTCTTGTTTCAGCGCATGTTTGACCAATGTGCTCATTTCGTTCGGCATAGCATTGGCAATCACTGAGATTACCCCATCGGCCCCGAGGGCTATCATTGGAAGTGTTAATGCATCATCGCCTGAAATAAGCTTGAATGAATCTGGCTTATTCTTCATAATCTCCATGATACTAGCCATGTCTCCTGAGGCTTCTTTAGTAGCAGCGATGTTGTTTAATTCAGCCAGACGAAGCGTGGTTCCGGCACTGATCATTGATCCGGTTCGGCCAGGTACATTATAAATAATAATTGGAACCGGGGCTGCTTGAGCGACAGCTTCAAAATGTGCATAAATCCCATCCTGGCTGGGTTTGTTGTAATACGGACTAACAGATAATAGGGCATCGATTCCCGTGAAGTCCTGCTCTTCAATCAGGCGTGTAACGACCCCAGTATAATTCCCGCCAATACCCAATACTACAGGTACTCGTTCTTTATTGACACTCAGGATATGATTGATTACTTGCTGCTTTTCTAGTTGGCTCAGCACAACCGACTCACCGGTTGTTCCCATAACGACCAAATAGTCAATACCTCCATGAATCACATGGTTAACAACCCGAGTTAAAGCCTCAAAATCAATGGAATTTTGTTCATCAAAGGGTGTAACCAGTGCTACACCAGTTCCTTGTAAAAAAGCTGTATTCATAATTAAAATAGGGTATAATCACGTTTTTGCTTACTTCCGTCAGTACCATGATTGTCAATCTTTTGTATGTACACAATCAGATTGTCAATTAAATGACCCAGCCCTTCATTTTCATCGACGGCAATACTAAAATCGAGATAGGAAATGTCAGGGTGATTCTGGCCAGCATACATTCGTGCTTTTAATTGTGTCAGTGCAACGTCAATGCTGAAATTAGGTCCAACAGCAATTCTAAAAGCAATATCGTATTCAGGCTCGAGGAACGGCAGCAGAACCTTCTTTTTAGGGACATATAGCTTCGTTAATTCATCTTGACAAATAAGCATTACAACGGCTCCCGGCAGGTTTTTCTCAAAATCATACTGATTTATTTCTCCCCTGTTCTGGTTAACAAATAAAAGGAAGTGGGCTGATATTTTCTGTTCTCTCAATAAAGTATTGAACCGAGACAGATCTGAAAGCTCTTTGGTCATTCCTACATCAGCGACGATGGCAACTGTTTTGGCTTTTGATAGTGAAACAAAGTTCTTAGCATTTCTGTTAATGACACTGTTTACCTTCGGTTGAAGGATTAGTTTTTCCTGTATGACCTGTTTAATACCCACCGTACAAACTTATGAATTTTTACTGTCTATTAAGGTTAAAAATTCCCTCTCGGATAAGATCTTGATTCCAAGTTTTTTGGCCTTCTCAAGTTTACTTGGTCCCATTTTATCACCGGCGACAACAAAGGCCGTATTCTTAGAAATTGAGCTGGTATACTTGCCTCCATGCAGGTCAATTAGTTCTTTGATCTCGTCTCTGCTTTTTAACTGAAAAACTCCAGATACTACGATGGTTAAGCCTTCGAGTAGATTGGAATTCTGTGTGCTAGTTGTATCAAGTTCAAAATTCAATCCAGCTTGTTTTAAGCGATCTAACATAGCCAGGTGATGTGGTTTTTGAGCAAAACTGATCAGACTATCCGCAATGACTTCACCCACTTCGGGGATAGCTAATAATTCTTCTTTTGTGTACTGCAATAGGGCTTCCATTGAACCGGCTGCTCGAGCCATTTTTTTTGCTACTGTTTCACCGATAAAACGAATTCCCAGAGCAAAAAGTACCCGCTCAAATGGTACTTTTTTCGCATGATCGATCGAAGCCAGCAAGTTATTGGCTGACTTGTCTCCCATTCTGGGTAATTCGATGATATCACCATAGTTCAAACTGAATAGGTCAGCGACATCTCGAATCAATCCTTGTTGGTACAACACATCCACTGTTTCCTCTCCTAATCCGTCAATATTCATCCCCTTTCGGGCAATAAAGTGGGTGATACGTCCCTTGATCTGAGGCGGACAGTTGCGTTCGTTTGGGCAAAAATGGCGAGCTTCTCCTTCAATTCTTTCAAGCAATTCTCCACAAGCCGGACAGTGAGTAACAAACTCAACTGCTCTTGCCCCAGGTTGGCGGTCTTTCACCCTGACTCCAACAATTTTTGGAATGATCTCACCTCCTTTTTCAATCACCACCTGATCGCCTTGATAAAGGTCTAATTGATTGATTTGATCTTCATTGTGAATTGAGGCCCTTTTAACCGTTGTACCGGCCAGGTAGACAGGTTTTAAGTTGGCAACTGGTGTAATGGTTCCTGTTCTACCCACTTGAAAATCAACAGAATCAAGCGTTGTTGTTGCCTGGTCAGCCGGGTATTTGAAAGCGATTGCCCAGCGCGGTGATTTGGCAGTGAATCCCAATGCAAGCTGCGTTTGAGTTTCATTAATTTTGATTACCGCACCATCGATTTCAACATCAAGATCCTCTTTCCTTTCTTGCCACTCATCCAGGAATTTAAATACTTCTTCCAATGTATCTACTTTTTTCAAGTGCTGACTGACTTTAAATCCCCACTTGACAGCCAGCATCAAATTATCGTAATGGGTGCCTGCCGGTAGATTATCTGCTGCCATATAATAAAAATAGCAATCCAATGGTCGACTGGCGACTATTGAAGAATTAAGTAATTTGAGAGTGCCTGAGGCAGCATTTCTCGGATTGGCAAAAGGATCTTCTCCATTTTCCATCCGCTCATGATTCATGCGTTTAAATCCTGAGCGTGGAATCAGAATTTCGCCTCTGATTTCAAATCGTTGGGGGATGTCATCCCCTTCAAGTATCAGTGGGATACTTCTAATGGTTTTTACATTCTCGGTTACGTCATCGCCATGAATTCCATCCCCGCGAGTTAAAGCATGAAGTAGACGGCCATTTTCATAGGTAAGGCTGATAGCAGCTCCATCAAATTTTAGCTCGCATACGTATGAAAATGGATTAGCACTTAGGCGCCTGATTCGCTCATCGAAATCAATGAGCTCCTGATGGGTGTAAGTGTTAGCTAATGATAGCATCGAGAAAGCATGCTCACGTTGAACAAACTCAGTCTGGCTATCACTGCCCACGCGCTGTGAAGGAGATAGGGGATCGAAAAACTCGGGGTGTTGTTTCTCAAGCTCTTCGAGTTCCTTTAATTTCTGGTCATACTCCTGGTCACTGATTATCGGACGATTAAGCACATAGTAGCGGTGGTTATGGGCATCTAGTTCTTTCCTGAGGGCTTGTATGATTCTTTCAACTGATGGCATCATGATATCTTTCTGTATCGCTAAAAATACAAATTCAAATTCATACCACGCTCATCTAGTTTTTAGCTATTTTTGCAGCTATGAGAATTGCGATCATCACTTTTTTTATCAGTATACTGTGTGGCGTCTGTCCCAAACCACTCAGTGCGCAAATTGAGCACGGTGGAACTCCCTGGTCATTTTCTTATTCAGGCCTGAAATCAGTGCAATCCTATACGCTTCATCCGGTTCCTGGTGATTGGGAAGAAATCATGGCCAGCAAGGCTCCTGATCTCAAACCCCAATTGTTTGCCTGGCCTGAACAAGTGGATTTGCTTGTTTTTCAAGATCAGTATGTCGTGTTCGATAGTCCCGATCAACGGATCTATCAAGTGATGATTGCTTCGAATCAAGCCTACAGCCTCAATCTAATATTTTCTAATTTTCACCTCCCGGATGGCGTTGCCATGTATTTGTACAATCCCAGTCGCTCAACAGTTCGCGGATCTTATACATCGGCAAATAATAAATCCCATGGGATATTACCAACTACACCGGTTCCAGGGGATGTTATTGTGGTTGAGGTGAATGTGAATAAAGAAATTGCCGGCGAACAGTTGCCCACGCTTACCATTGACCAGGTGGCTCAGGATCAACTGAATATTTTTGGGGCAAAAGGTGGTCGTTTCGGACGATCAGGCGAATGCAATGTAGATATCAATTGTCCACAAGGAGCCGAATGGCAGATCGAGAAGCGGGCTGTGTGTAAATTTCTGCGGGGTGGATCCTGGAATTGCTCAGGTGCTTTAATCAACAATACAAATAACGACGGCAAAGCCTATTTGCTGACTGCCAATCACTGTATTGCATCGGGCATTCATGCACGCACTTCGGTTTTCTATTTCAAGTACGAGAGCCCTGAATGCTATGGTTCAGATGGTCCGCTGGAGTATTCTATTGCTTCATCCGATTTGTTGGCAACAACAACAAAGCTTGACTTTACCCTGGTTGAATTGAGTATTCCACCACCAGAAAGATATGATCCTTACTACGCTGGTTGGGACCGGCAAAAGGTAGTTTTTGTTGATTCAGTTCGAGTCATTCACCATCCGGCAGGAGATGTAAAAAAAGTCTCTGGATCAAATGGACGTATTACCACCGGTGATTTTGGAGGTGGTTTTGATGAGAATACCCATTGGTGGATTGCTGAGTGGGACTTTGGAACGACTGAAGGAGGATCATCCGGTTCGCCTTTGTTCAATATGGATCACAAGATCATCGGTGATTTAACAGGCGGAGATGCCAGTTGCAGTTACAATTACAACGACTATTTTCAGAAATTTTGGGTATCCTGGGATCGCTATCCTGATCCTAGTGAGCAACTGAAAGCCTGGCTCGATCCGGCTGGATTGGATCCGCTTGTTTGGAATGGCTTTGATCCCTATGGTACCGGTAAACCGCTGGCCAATTTTTCCATCATCCCAAAAAAACCAGTGACAGGAAAGTATGTCAGATTTTCTGATATTTCACAAGGTAATCCCGAGTCGTGGTCATGGAGTTTTATAGGTGGCGAGCCTTCCAGTTCGAAGCAACAGCATCCATTAGTGTATTTTGAATCACCAGGTTACCATGAGGTTAAGCTGGTTGTTGATAACTATTTGGGAGGTGACACGATAACCCAGACTATTTGGGTCGATCCATATGTGGGTTTCAGTGTTGATCATAGCAGACT
>CAYUGX010000036.1:0-22343 GCA_964444375.1 uncultured Porphyromonadaceae bacterium
AGGTGGTTCCTGAAACCATCATTTCTTTTAGAAGCCGTCAGGTGAAAAAAATGATTGCTGAAATCGATGAGGAGATTAAAAATCTCCAAAAAAACCAAGATATGGAAACCATCATTCCACTTTTGGAACAAAAACGCCACCTTGACGAGCTCCGGATCCAGCTTTCAAAGGATTTGAAAAGAATTATTTTGTGACATCTGATGATGTTCGTTTTCAATGCGATTAACCTGCGCACTGGCGAAAACCCAGGAAATTACACCTGCACCAAAAGTCCCACAAAAGCGGTCATCCCCGCGCGATCACCATACACGTAATACAAGCAAAAAGCTGTGCAGCGGGGACCTCTCCGCACTGGCGAGAAATTGGAAATATCTTAAACATAGATTGTGACTGTGCGCAAAGGCGCTTCATCGGTGCAAATCGCTAGTACCTATAGGTCCCCGCTCTACAAGTGTAGTGCTTGTCCTAGATGCATCGGCCTGGCGGGGATGACAGCCTTTATGTGACATCTGATGATGTTCGTTTACGACGCGATTAACCTGCGCACTGGCGAAAACCCAGGAAGTTACACCTCCACCAAAAGTACCGCAAAAGCGGTCATCCCCGCGCGATCACCATACACGTAATACAAGCAAAAAGCTGTGCAGCGGGGACCTCTCCGCACTGGCGAGAAATTGGAAATATCTTAAACATAGATTGTGACTGTGCGCAAAGGCGCTTCATCGGTGCAAATCGCTAGTACCTATAGGTCCCCGCTCTACAAGTGTAGTGCTTGTCCTAGATGCATCGGCCTGGCGGGGATGACAGCCTTTATGTGACATCTGATGATGTTCGTTTACGACGCGATTAACCTGCGCACTGGCGAAAATTATAGAATAGGACCTCTCTAAAAAAAGGTTCCGCCCGGGACCTGGGAAGTCACCTGGGCGGAACGCTGCTGCTATCTTTTATTAACCTAAACCGTAAACTACCACGCAATAACTATGCCAAAAATAGCAGCAGTTTATTAGTTTAACGTAATTCGATTACAAAATGTTTCCGCAGATATCAACTAATCAAAGGTTTATATGAAACCATTAGCTTGAAAAGGACGATTTACACATTGGCTCAGTTCAGTACTTCAGATTTCAGGGTAAAAGCACTAACTTTATATTTTAATCTTAACGGAATGGAAATTATTGAAGGTAAAGCAAGTAACGAAACCCGCCGATGCAAATCTTGTGGGGCAGCAGTTTCTGTTGAGGCTTTTTTTTGTTCGAACTGTGGTAATCCAGTTGGAAGTCGAGCATCAGGTCGGTACCAACACCAAGAAAGAAAATATGAACCTGTTTCCAGACCCCAGGCACCAACCGAGCCCTTGGCAATAATATCATTGGTCATAACCGTGATCGGATTCTTTGCATCAGGATTTATTGGTCCCTTGATTGGGGTGATTTTGGGTCACATAGCCCTTCGTCGTATAGATGCCTCAGATGGCTATCTGGGTGGTCGCAGTGTTGCGGTGGCCAGTTTGGTTTTCGGCTATTTATTCCTGGTTCTGGGTTTGATCTTGATGGTTGTTTTTGGCTTATTCGTCGGGACAGCCATTACTCATGGTTTACATGGAGAAATCTGGCAATGGTCATTCCCCTGGTGGAGGTAGGGGAGAGGCGAAAGATGAGAGACGAGAGGCGAAAGACGAGAGACGAAAGACGAAATAATGAATATTGTATTTGATATAGGAAATACACAGGTTAAGGTGGCTGTTTTTGATGGCAGACAGCTTGTAGATAAAGAGGTGTTTGATGATTTTTCGCATCTGAGCTTGATGGCATACCTTGAAAGGTGGAAGCTTCAGGCCTGTTTGGTTTCTTCTACACGGGAATTGGATGACCACCTGTTTGAGCCTTTGGTTCAGGCCGGTGTGGAGCTCTTTCATTTAGACCAGGAGACTGCATTGCCGATTACGATTTCATATAAGACCCCAGAAACCCTAGGGCTTGATCGAGTGGCAGCCGTTGCAGGTGCACATGCTGTTTATCCAGATGATCCAGTCTTGGTGATTGATATGGGCACAGCAATTACCTATGACCTGATAACCGCTGATGGGACCTTCATGGGTGGGAATATTTCACCTGGAATGAGCATACGTTTTTTAACTCTTCACCGTTTTACCGACAGGCTTCCTCTGGTTGAACCGAGCAACGAGCCGATGTTAATTGGCACCAGCACACAGACAGCAATTCAGGCTGGTGTTCAAAATGGTCTCCTTTACGAGATTGAGAGTCATATCAACGCATTGAAAAACAAATACAACGGACTCAAAGTAATTTTAACCGGAGGGGCCTCTGAGTACTTTGTTAAAAAACTAAAAAAACCCATCTTTGTAAACCCAAATCTGGTGCTTAATGGTTTGAATCACATTTTGCAATATCAAATAGCTGCCAGACGAGAGAGAGGATACTGATTATGATTGAAGAGAAACGAAGCTTTCGTAGACTGTTTTTTGCCGGTTTATTCTTGATAACCGGAATACTTTCCCAGCCCCTTAGCGCACAAGATTTCACATCTTCGCCCTACTCAAGATTTGGAGTAGGTGATTTATTGAATAAGTCATTTGGCCGATCACAGGCCATGGGTGGCTTAGGAGTAGGCTTGAACAATACTCAAGAATTAAACCTGATCAATCCTGCGGGTTTGAACGGGATGGATAGCATACAATTTATTTTCGAAGTGGGAGCCTTTGATCAGCTGACAGGTTTCAGGACAACAGATTTGAAAAAGACTACCAATGATATCGGTTTTTCCTATCTGGGAATGGCTTTCCCTATAACTAAATGGTGGCAAGGAGCAGTAGGAATCTTGCCCTATAGCGGTGTCGGATACGCCATGACTGATACCAGGCAGGATCCGGATATTGGTCAGGTTCAGTCTCACTTCTCAGGTGATGGAGGCATAAGCCGTTTCTTTCTATCACAATCGGTTGTGCCCATTCAATCGGATGATGGTCGCTTCTTCGTTTCTTTAGGTTTCAACTTTTCTTATCTGTTCGGACCTGTTTCACATTCAAAAAGCCTCCAGTTTCCATCTGATTCCTCCTTCTTTAGTACACAATCACTCAGCACGGCCATCGTAGGGGATATTCACATGGATTATGGAGCTCAGATTCGCATTCCTTTGAAAAATGACTGGTTCCTTCAAGTTGGAGGAATATACGATCATCAGTCAACCATAAATACCGAATCACGAAAGTTAGTAATGCTGAGCGGGCAGGGCATCGTGGATACCCTTTTTTATGAAGAAAATGCCGATAACTCCATCATTCTGCCCATGGGCTATGGAGGAGGATTTAGCGTAGGGAAGAAAAATAAATTGACTGTAGGTGCTGACTACCGGGTGCAAAACTGGCAAGAGTCAAGTTTCCTGGGTGCTAATGATCAATTGGCAAATAGTCGCGATATCATTATCGGCGGAGAATACATTCCCGACATATTTGCTCCGTCAGGCTATCATAAAAGAATGGCTTATCGCGCGGGAGTCAGGTATAGTGAGACCTTTCTGCAACTGAATAATACACAGTTGACAGATATTGGATTCAATTTTGGAGTGGGTTTGCCGATCAGACCAGCTAGTCGAATCGGTAGAATGTCAGCTCTAAATATAACCGCTGAAATAGGTAAACGAGGAACCATTGAAAATAATTTAATCAGTGAGTTATACGGATTAATCAGTGTTCAATTAACTTTACGGGATACTTGGTTCTATAAATCGAAGTATGATTAATACCAAAACAATAATTGCATTATGAAAACGAAATTTGTTGCCTTAGCGTTGGGATTGATTATTAGCGCAGGTTTGGTGAAGGCACAGGACGACAAGTTTGGCTCGGATCCGAATGCCTGCAAAAGAAATTACACCTTGTACAAGGAATTCCATCGTCAGAAAAACTACAAAGATGCGTTGGGGCCCTGGCAAAACACAATTACCATCTGTCCAAAGTTCTCAACCTCATTGTGGTCAGACGGCGAAAAGATGTACAAGGCTCGAATCGCAGAAACTGAAGACCTGATAACCAAGGAAACCCTGATAGATTCACTGATGTGGATTTATGACCAGCGCGTTACCTATTTTGGTACAAGTCCGCGTTATCCCGAAGGATATATCCTGGGTAATAAAGGTGTGGCCTTGTTGAAATACCGAAAAGAGAACGTACTCCAAGGTTACGAAATACTCAAAAGATCTATCGAACTACAGGGTAAAGCCTCGAAACCTCCTATTTTATTGACCTTCATGCAGGCTTCTCGCCAATTATTTGCTGATGGTCTGAAAGAGGCAGGTGACGTTTTGGAAGATTATAATACAGTCATCGGACATGTAGAAGCAAACCTCAAAGACAAGCCCAATGACCGTTTGTTCAAAATCGCCAAAGATGGTATCGAAACCCACTTTACCAAATCAGGCGCAGCCGATTGCGATGCCCTCGTTGCATTGTACGAACCGCAATTCGAAGCCAACAAAACAGATGACGAATGGCTGAGTAAAATATCAAGTCAGTTGAAGCGAGCAGGTTGCGATGAAACAGAATTGTACATACATACCCTGGAAGCACTATATGAAATCAATCCTACTCCGGAATCCGGACATGGACTAGCCATTAAATTTATGCGTCAGGAGGAATTTGATAGAGCCGCTGAATATCTTGAGAAGGCCATTGAAATTGGTCAGGAATCAGATGAGCTCGCCGATATGTACTATGAATTGGCTACCATTAATTTCAGCAATTATAAAGAATACCGAACAGCAAGACAATTGGCGCTTCAAGCCCTGGAGGCCCGACCAAATTGGGGTGACCCCTATTTATTGATCGGTCAAATTTACATTGCTGCTCGTGAAGATGTGTTCCAAGAAGACTTCGATCAAAAGACTGTATTCTGGGCAGCTATAGATAAGTTTGCCCGGGCTAAATCTGTTGACCCAGCTGTTGCTGATAAGGCCAACGATATGATTCGTCAATATTCTAAGTATTTCCCATCAAGCGAAACTGCATTCTATTATGCCTTGAAAGAAGGAGATGCCTACAAAATTGGCGGTTGGATAAACGAAAACACCAAGGTTCGTTTTTCAAAATAACCGCATCGTTCCGCAACGGAACAAAAACGAATGGACGACTATTGTCAACCCTTGTATAGAAGCATTGCCATTCCTGTTTTGATAGGATTGGCAATGCTTTTTTCTTGTGAAAACGATATTTCAAAGGTCAGGAAACTCACCAATGCCGAATCCTTGCCTGCTGTCCATGCTACTAACATTGAAACCATCTATAGTGATTCAGCCATTGTCAGACTGAAAATTTCTGCGCCAGAATTACTCGAATTTAGCGAAAAAGAAAATCGACCGTCTTACATCGAGTTCCCACAAGGTCTGAGTGTCGTTTTTTATAATCAGATCCAGGCCATTGAGTCAACTCTCGATGCCGAATATGCTATTTTCCACCATAAAACTGAATCTTTCGAAGCCCGAAAGAATGTGATAGTCAGGAATTTAGCAGAAAAACATGAGCTCTATACCGAATTGTTGTTTTGGAGTAAGGAGAAAGGAAAGATCTGGACCGATGAATTTGTAAAGATTATCCAGTCAGATGGCCTGCCAATCTATGGAGATGAAGGATTTGAAGCAGACGAGAATTTCACGTATTACACCATCAGAAAATCCAGGGGATCCATGGAGGTTCAGGATAAATAATGGCTCCCTGGATAGTCATATTGATCTGTTTATTGCTTTCGGCACTCTTCAGTGGATCTGAAATTGCTTTCGTTTCATCGAATAAGCTGAAGATCGAACTCGAACGCAAGCATGGAAAGCTGTCATCGCGCTTAGTTGGTTGGTATTCTGAGCGTCCAGATTATTTTATTGCCACCATGCTGGTAGGTAATAACATCAGTCTGGTTGTTTATGGTCTGCAAATGGCCATCGTATTGAAGCCTCTTTTCTCTCCATGGATAGCCTCTGAGTTTTGGGTACTAATCATACAAACCGTTATAGCTACCGCCGTTATTTTACTCACGGCCGAATTCTTGCCAAAAGCCTTATTCAGGCTTCGTCCAAACCGGATGCTGACCACTCTTTCACCTGTTCTGATGGGTTTCTATATTGTATTGTATCCGATTACTTGGATATCTGTGATTTTGTCAAATACCCTGTTAAAATGGGTATTTCGAACTAGCCCTGAAAATAGAAGCCAAAACCAGGTATTCAGTCACATAGACCTGAGTAATCTGGTTAACGAAAACTTAGGTGATCCAGATGGCGAGGATGAGATCGAGCAAGAAATGAAACTCTTTCAGAATGCCCTGGATTTTAGCAAAGTTCGACTCAGAGAATGCATGATTCCCCGCACAGAGATTGCTTCTATTTCAGGAGATGATCAGTTACAGAATTTGAACCAGCTATTTATTGAAACTGGTTTTTCCAGAATAATTGTGTACGATGATAACATCGACAAAATTCTGGGGTATGTCCATCACAGTGATTTGTTTCAAAAGCCTGAGACGATTACAGAAATTGTGCGTCCAATGGTCGTTGTTCCAGATTCTATGCCAGCAAATAAGTTGCTTTCACAGTTCCTGGATGAACAGCTCAGTGCGGCTATTGTCGTTGACGAATTTGGTGGCACTGCTGGGCTGGTGACTACCGAAGATATTCTCGAGGAAATATTTGGAGAGATTGAAGATGAACACGACAGTACAGGCCTCGAAGAAGTGGTAGTGAGTGATAATGAATACCGGTTCTCGGGCCGTCATGAGATTGACCACCTGAACGAAAAATACCTGCTGAATCTACCAGGGTCAGATGAATATGAAACCCTCGCTGGCCTGATATTGCATCACCATGAATCCATCCCACGGATCGGTGAGATAATCAGAATGGAAGGCTTCGAATTCAGAATTCTGGCAAGCACAAATACACGGATTGAATCGATTCGATTAATTCGCCTGTAGACCATTCAGATTTAACACGTTTAGTGTCTATTTTTTTTCTATCTTCGTAGCCTGAAATTTTAAGGTATAATATATTAAATGGCAACCTTACAAAAACTTAGGAATCGAATGGGCGCACTGGTCGCAGTTGTGATCGGTCTGGCGTTGTTGGCTTTTATTTTGGGCGATTTTCTGAATTCTGGTTCAAGCATGATGACCAGCAAGCGGTTTGAAATTGCTGAAATCGATGGTAAATCCATTTCATATCAGGATTTCCAGGCTCGTGTGGATGCTTCGGTTGAGAATTATAAAACGAACTCAGGACAACAATCTCCTGACGAATCTGCTTTAGTTTCTATCCGGAACCAGGTATGGAATAATCTACTGAATGAATTCATCATGATGGACCAGTTTGAAGAACTGGGACTGGCTTGTAGCGGTGATGAATTATTTGACATGATTCAGGGATCCAACATACATCCTCAGATATCTTCTGCACCTATCTTCCAAAACGAAATTACTGGTTCATTTGATCGCAGTTTAGTGATTCAGTTTCTCAAGAATATGGAAAGTGATCCAACCGGCCGTACACAAGCGGCTTGGGTTGAATTTGAAAAGCAACTGCAGAACGACCGGGTATATACCAAATACCAGAATATGATCATGAAAGGTCTTTATATCACCAGCGATATGGTGGAAAGAGATCATTTTGCTGCTCAGCGAAAATTCAATTTCTCCTATGTGTCGAAGCGCTTTAGTTTGCTTCCAGATTCTGTGGTAACAGTTGAAAGAGCTGATGTGGAAAAATATTACAATGAGCACAAAGACGAGTTCACCCAGGATGCAACCAGGGATATTGCTTATGTTACCTTTGATGTAGTGCCAACTGAGGCCGATGATAAAGTGGTTGAAGATTGGATTTCGAATGAGAAACCAGAATTGGTACGGATCGAAAATACCGAGCAGTATATTAATTTGAACGGAGATACCGGATTTGATGCTAACTATTATGCCATCCTGAATCTGGAAGAGGCAATTCAGGCCTGGGCACAAGAAGCGGCCATAAACGAGGTCTATGGCCCCTATAAGGTCGATGATGTGTGGAAACTGGCCAAATTGGTTGACATTAATATGGTTCCGGATAGTGTAAGAGCAAGTCATATCTTGATTCAAGCAAATGAGACAGTTAGTCTCGATGCCGCTCAGGCGACTGCAGACAGTCTGGTTAACCTGATCGAAAACGGTGCAGATTTCGTTGCTTTGGCAGCTGAATTCGGTTCAGATGGTACTGCCCAGAACGGTGGAGATCTAAACTGGTTCGTACAGGGTGCCATGGTTCCTGAGTTCAATGAAGCTTGCTTCTTTGGCGAGAAAGGAGACCTGACTACTGTGACCACTCAGTTTGGTGTGCACGTGTTGAAAGTAACCGATCAATCACCGAAAACTGAAAAATGGCAAGTTGGGATTTTAGATCGGGCAATAACTCCCGGACAGGAAACCTATCAGAACATATACAGCCAAGCTTCCCGTTTCGCCGCAACTTATAGCAATGGTGAGAAATTTGAAGAAGGCGTTCTGGCCGAAAACCTGACTAAACGTGTGGCAAATAACATTAGACCCGAAGATCGAGTAGTCACCGGATTGGAAAACCCCAGACGAATGATCATTGATGCTTATGAAGCCAAAGAAGGTGACTTGCTTGATTTATATGAGTTTGGAAATCGTTTTGTTTTGGCAAAAGTAACCGTAGTACGCGAAGAGGGTGTTGCACCTCTTGATCAGGTTTATGGTGAGGTTGAATCATTGGTCATTAATGAGGCCAAAGCCGATTACCTGACTAACCAAATAACTGAAATCAGAAAGACTAATAGCACGCTCGAAGATATTGCTACCGCTCTGGATACTGATGTTCGTACAGCAGCTGAAGTCACTTTTGGTGCCTTCTCTATCCCTGGTATTGGCGTGGAACCAGTTATTTCAGCAGCCCTAACCCAGCTTGATCCGAATACAGTGAGTGAAGCCCTCACAGGAACAAATGGTGTATTCGTCATTCAGGTGACCCAGCGAATTGAACCTGAACAACAATTGAATTTTGCAGAGAACCGTCAGCGATTGAGCCAGGCTCTCACTTCTCGTGCTGGCTACCAGGCCTTTGGTGCACTGGAAAAAACCGCTAAGGTGGTTGATAACCGAAACAAGTTCTATTAAAATAACTTTCTCTCATCTTACAAAGAAAAGCCCGTAAATCTGTTGCGGGCTTTTTTTTATCTTGTAAGCTGCTGAAGAAAGATTGATTGTTCATCACACACCAATCAAACCATGGATAAAACACATTATTTCCCCTTCCTCCTGGTCCTGACTCTTGTGGTCTCCTCATGCAATTCAGAACCACCTATCGGATATATCCAAACTGACGGAACACGCTTCATTGATGCAGGTGGAAGAACCATGCTATTTAACGGAGTCAATGTCATATGTAAAGACCCACGTAAAAACTACACCCAACAATTCTCAAAGGCTGAATTTGACAGCCTGGCAGCCTGGGGTTTCAATATGATAAGATTTGGTATCATATGGAGTGGAGTCGAACCCCATCCCGGTGAATACAATGAAAAGTACCTAGAGGAAGTTGATCAGGTAATTTCCTGGGCCACCGAAGCCGGTTTGTATGTTTTGCTCGATATGCATCAGGATTTGTACGGACAAAAGTTCAGCGATGGGGCCCCGGATTGGGCAACATTAGATGGTGGCTTACCTCATCAAACCGGCGCAATATGGAGCGATTCCTATCTCATATCACCCGCTGTTCAAAGTGCTTTTGATAACTTCTGGGCCAACGCTCATGCAGTTGATGGAATTGGCATTCAAGACCATTATATCGCGATGTGGACTCTGTTGGCGGCTAAATATGCAGATAATCCGATGATTTTGGGTTACGATATTATGAATGAACCCTTTATGGGCACTCAAGCCCAGGGTATCATGCCGCTTATGGTTCAGGCCTACGCCCACCAGACCATGGACATGGAAGCCGCCTTCATGCAAGGAACACTTGAGTCAGACATGATTGCTTTGGCCAACAAATGGGCTTCAGAAGATGGCCGGCTTGAGATACTGCGTGAACTTCAAGATCCGCAATTGTATGCCGAGGTCATCGAATCTGCAGCTGGTCTCTCCCAGCAATTTGACGAAGGACCACTATCTTCTTTTTATCAGCGAATTCGCGACAGCATCCGGCAGGTAGATAATAACCACATCATATTTCTTGAACACAATTATTTTTGTAATACCGGCATCCGGGCAAAGTTTGAGCTGCCGAAGACGATTTCAGGAGAGCCCGATCCGCTGTTGGCTTATGCGGCCCATGGATACGACCTGGTCACAGATACCCGGTCGGTGGGCGATCCATCACATGCACGAGTCGAACTAATCTTTTCGAGAATCCAGGAAAGCACGCAGCGTATGAATATCCCGTTGCTTGTCGGAGAATGGGGAGCCTATGGAGGCGATCACCCAATGTATAAGGAAGCTGCTCAGGTGGTTATGGCATTATTTGAAAATATGAAATGTGGACAGGCCTATTGGAATTATGATGTGAATATTGCTCACAAAGCCTATTTTCCTGTACTGAACAGGATGTATCCCATGGCAGTTTCCGGTTCCTTGCAGGATTATCTCTGGAATCATCGTGAAAACTCCTTTTATATGACCTATAAAACAACCGGTCTGGAAAAGTATCCGACGACTATTTTCCTGCCGGATGTCTCCCATTTTGATGAGCAAAAATTGCTCATGAAGCCAGCGGGAAGAATCGCTGTAAAAACCCTGTTAAATAGCAGGTCAGGCTTCTTAATAATTCAGCCTGATGCGTTTGCGGGAATTAGAAAAATACAGTATTATTGACCTGATTTTCAATTTTAATAGACAGATAGTATGAAAAAGAATTTGCTTTGGGTAGGGCTAAGCGTCCTATTTGTGATGAGTCTTGGAGCTTTTACTCCTGCAGAAAAAGATGTTGACCCAGTTGGTAACTGGACATTCTCCTGTCCGGATGCACCGTATGACTACCAAACGGGTACTTTCGTAATCTCAAAAGAGAAGAAAGAATACAAAGTGCAGGTCGTTTTTAATGAGTATTACAAAATCAATGGCTCGAATGTGAAATTTGAGAAGAATGAATTGTCATTCAGGGTGTATGTGGATGACGAAACTGTCTACATCAAAGGGAAATTTGATGAGAAAACCGGAGCCTTCACCGGCAAAGCCATGACCAGTATGGGTGATATGGCCATTAAAGCCAAAAAGAAGGTTAAGAAAGAGAAAAAGTAGGGCATCGTATTCAACCGATGATCCTGAAAAGGGCGCAACATCAGTTGCGCCCTTTTTTTGTTTCGCGATTATTTCAATGCTTCAACGGCATAGGCATAGGCACCCAGCGCTGTTGCTTTGGATGCATCCATCTTAGATAAACCCACCCCAGTACGCCAAAGAAAATCAAAATCAAGCACCTGGTCAGTACCTGGAACTGGTAGAGGCTTCGTTTTACCTTTAGCAAATTCATCAAGAGTAGCCTCGTTCTCGAGATTATAGACCTGGTACGAAAGCCTTGGTGCCGGTTCTCCTTTCCAATTTTCAATACTTCGAGATAATTCATCAAAAAGGGCTGGACTGAATAAATCCCAGGCGGCGACAATTCCCCCTCCCAATACCACTATTCCATCCACAAAAGTCAATATGTTGGCGATAGAACAACCCAGATTCTCACCATAAACAGCAAAAGCAGTTTTGGCAGCTTCTTGATTTCCCACGCCTTGTCCCTTAGCGATCTGGTAAATATCCTTCGGCATCAGTGAAGTATCAAAGTCGACTTTTGCCTGTTCAGCGTACACGCGCTGAATTGCTCTGGTGCTCACACTTTCTTCGGCATTCCACTTCGGATTGTATTTATTCATCGCATTGTGGATTTCAGCTCCACAGCTATTATCACCCCTTAACAACTGATTTTTTACCACAATCCCTGCCCCAAAACCCGTACCCAACGTAAGTCCAATGAGGTTTCTGAATTGCTTGACAGAACCCCGCTGCTTCAATTCGGTGTTGAGCCATGGCAAATAACCCATGAGTGCCTCACCATAAGCAAATAAATCACCATCGTTGTTAAGAAAGACCGGGAGATCGAAATGGTTTTCCAATATTGGGCCTAAAGGGACACCTCCACGGAAGCTCGGAAAGTTGGGCAGGTCACCAATAATACCGCGCTCATAGTCAGAAGGACCTGGAAAAGCAAAACTGATCGCTGCAGGTACTTCAGCAATTTCGTCGATCAGTTTTTCAAAACCATTTTTCACCGTACCAATACACTTATCGAGATCATGTGCATTCGAAGGCAATACAATGGGTTGGGTTAATTCTGAACTTCCTTGTAAAGCGGTAAACACAAAATTTGTTCCACCGGCATCCAGGCTTAAGACTATGGGATCTTTCATCAGGTATTTATTTATTTTTGCGCTAATGAAATCAAATTATGATAAAAATCCAACTGTTCCTATCGAAGGAGTGACAATATGGGCGGGATGGAATCAAATATTGCCCGAATGGGTCCAGGCCATCAATCAAATCTCTGCTCCGCATAAGGTATTCGTTTTTGAATGCTACACCGGGGTTCACGAAGATGAAATCAAAACAGTTCTCAAGGATTTAAAGCCTGATCGCTTCATTCATAGTGAGGTTGCTTTCAAATCACCTGCAGAGATTAGTTCTTTAACCCTGCCGGATGTCACTGATGATCGAATTTTTGGTTTCATGACCAAGCTGACCATGCAAGACTTTCTGGATCAACATGCACTCGAGCAAATCCGGTCAACGCTCACCCAGGTAGACAAGGGACTAACCATTATTTTCGGTCCAGGGGCTTCAGTTATTGCCGATAAGCTGGATCCTAGCCCAGATACCAAAATGCTGCTGACCTATGTTGACATGGCTCGATGGGAGATTCAGAACAGGATGAAAGAAAAGTCTGTTCATGGCCTGGGAATTGATGATCATCAGCTCGATTTCTCCTACCAGTATAAAAGGGGTTATTTCGTCGATTGGCGGGTATGCGACCAACTCAAGCAAAGTTTGTATGATCGAATGGATTATGTGCTTGATACGAATGCGGTTCAATACCCCAAGATGATTACAGGGAATGACTTATTCAAGGCATTAAGCCAAATAGTTCATCAGCCCTTCAGAGTTGTTCCCTATTTTGATCCTGGTCCTTGGGGTGGTCAATGGATGAAAGAAGTGTGTGATCTGGATAGAACCAAGGCAAATTTTGCCTGGTGCTTTGATTGTGTGCCTGAAGAAAATTCACTCAAATTCGATATCAATGGAATCGAATTCGAGACACCTGCCATAAATCTGGTATTTCAACAAGCAGCTAACTTGTTAGGCAAGGCCGTTGAATCACGATTTGGTAAAGAATTTCCCATACGCTTTGATTTTCTCGATACCATGGGTGGTGGCAATTTAAGTTTTCAGGTCCATCCCAGTAGCCAGTATATTCGTGAGAAATTTGGATTGCATTATACCCAAGACGAGAGTTATTACCTACTCGATGCGGATGAGGATGCAACAGTATACCTGGGAATTAAGTCACCAGCCCAGCCAGGCGAAATGCTTAAGGCTCTGACCATAGCTCAGGAGGGTGGGCCTGCATTTTCAGCAGAAGAGTTTGTTAATATTTGGCCAGCGAAGAAGCACGACCATTTCCTTATTCCAGCCGGTACAGTGCACTGCTCAGGAAAGAACTCCATGGTTCTTGAGATCAGTTCCACCCCATACATCTTTACCTTTAAGATGTGGGATTGGAATCGATTGGGTCTTGATGGTAAGCCCCGGCCTATCAATCTGAAACACGCCGAACAGGTGATCGATTGGTCAAGGGATACAGATTTTGCACGTGATGAGTTGGTCAACCAGGTTGAGGAACTCGACCGTGGACCCGATTGGCGTGAAGAACGAACCGGTTTGCACCGCTTTGAGTTTATAGAGACTCGACGTCATTGGTTCTCAGGACCGGTTACACACCATACCAATGGATCAGTTAACGTTTTGAACCTGGTTGAAGGCAGGGAAGCAGTGGTCAAATCACCAACTGGGGCATTTAAACCCTTTGTTGTTCATTATGCCGAAACCTTTATCATTCCTGAACATGTGGAATGGTATATAATTGAGCCCCATGGGGAGTCGATCAATCAAGAAATTGCTACGATTAAAGCCAGTGTGCGAATTTGAGCACTGAAGAAGTGAATAAAGTCTTTTGGAGAGCGCCATAAATTATGTTCCTTTGCAAATCACGTAGCAAAAATTCGATGGAATACATCAGCAATCAAAATAGATATGCACGCCTTTCTGGCTCTAGCTTTGTTGTAAATGGAGTGGAAGAGTTTCATCTTTTTGCTGAACCTCTACCTCACCAGTCATTTAATCAACAACTAAGCCATCTGTTAGACGGTATTCTACAAGATTGTAAAGGACAAAACCGGCCTCTTGAGACACTCAGATTCATCCGTTTCTTTGTTAGCGATGTGGCGAATCAAAAAGATCTTATGGACCAGACAATGGCCCATCCAGTAGGTGAAAACCAATCTTTAGCCGTATCTGTGATTCAGGAACCACCACTGAACGGTCTAAAGGTGACCGCCTGGGTATATGGAATACATGATCTGGAGGCAAAGCCCCGGGGAGATTATGCCCATGGTTGGTTCACAAGGCGATGTGATGCCAATGAAGGAGGAGATCCAGGCGTTCAGACACACACGATTCTCAAAGCACTGCAAAATGAGTTGCAGGAAGAGGGTATGAATTTAGCCGATCATTGTATGAGAACCTGGTTGTTTGTAAAAGACATCGACAGCCGGTATGCTGGTGTTGTGAAAGCTCGTCGCGAATATTTCGCTCAACTGGGCATGACTGCCGAAACCCACTTTATTGCCTCTACAGGTATTGAAGGGAGATGCCATAGTTCTGATGTCTATGTCGTACTGGATGCCTATACAGTTAAAGGTTTATCCAGGGAGCAAATCTGCTATTTAGAAGCCCCTGAAAGACTTAATCCTACTCATGAGTATGGAGTGACTTTCGAGCGTGGAACCAAGATTAGTTATGGTGATCGTGAGCATGTTTTTATTTCAGGAACGGCCAGTATTGATGCCAATGGACAGGTAGTGCATGTTGGGAATATCGAGGCTCAGATGACACGAACGTTAGAGAACATTGACGCATTGCTAACAAATGCCGGTTGTGGTTTCAATCATGTCGCTCATATGATTGTTTACATTCGTGACCTGGCAGATCGTGAAGCAGTTATGAATTACCTCGATCAACATTATCCTGATTTGCCAAAAATGGGTGTTTTAGCCCCGATTTGCAGACCCGAGTGGCTAGTAGAGATCGAATGCATGGCCATCAAGGAAATTAGCCATCCCCAATTCAAGAATTTTTAACTTTGCTGCTACCATGCAGATTGTTAAACTCAAAGTTGACATATCAAACAAGGAAGTGGATCAGATAAGAGATTATTTGACAGCTAGTCTTCAATCTTCCGTCCCTTATTCAAGCCATGGGCCAGCATTCAGTCATCAGTTTGACGATGACCGAACTGTGATTGTTGTTAATCATAACAAACTTCCTGATTTAAGTCGCTTTGATTTTGTAGAGTCGATACTTACTGACCTGCCTGAGTATGCCCTGGCAAGCCGTAAGGCAAAACCTGATGATACTATTGTTCGTGTTGGTGATTTAGAGATAGGAGGACCTAAGCCTGTGATTATTGCAGGTCCCTGTGCCGTTGAAAACTGGGAGCAAATGGCTGCCATTGCAGAAACAATTGCCAAGATGGGTATTCGTATAATGCGTGGAGGTGCCTATAAACCCCGAACGAGTCCCTATGATTTTCAGGGCTTAAAAAGCGAAGGAATTGAATTGCTGGCAAGAGTTAAAAAACAGTTCGGTTTGCATATTGTCACTGAAGTCATGAGCAGCGACAAAATTGATGAAGTTGAAGAGGTTGCAGATGTGTTGCAAATTGGATCGCGCAATATGTTTAATTATCCCCTGCTTGAGGCCCTTGGGCAGTCTGATAAACCAGTAATGCTTAAACGTGGCATGTCAGCTAAGATGAAAGAATGGTTGATGAGTGCCGAATATTTGCTGAGTAGAGGAAATTCCCAGGTCATCCTTTGTGAAAGGGGAATCAAATCATTTGAGGATGCCACTCGCAATACACTGGATCTGAATGTGGTACCACACATTAAACAGGTCTCACATCTTCCCGTTTTGGTCGATCCCTCTCATGGTACGGGTGTCAGCTCCCTGGTAATCCCCATGTCAAAAGCAGCATTGGCAGCCGGTGCAGATGGTCTTTTGGTTGAGGTGCATAACCATCCTGAGCAGGCACTTAGTGATGGTGATCAGGCCATTGACCCCATGGACTTGCTTCAATTGCGCAACAGTGTATAATTCTGTTCCCGGTGTAAAAAATTTCATAAAGATAATTTACTGCGTCTTGCAAAATCGGTGATCGAGTGATTATCTTTAGGGGACAAGAATCACAGTATATTTCTAAATGAACAAGCTTTCAAATACCTTGTTGCCGACACCTTTATTGCTGTCAGAAAACCTGAGAGATCCTGACCTTTACTTTCCAGGTATTCGTCTTGAAGATATTTCAGTTGATCCAGTAGATCTGTTGTATCCACATAACCAATTACTTTCTGGACACGTTTTGGAGAGTCATGAGGCGCTTATATTGCCCCTGGATATGAATTTTGGAGAATCCTGGCGAACCTTGCGTTTGAAGAATGGATCACCCAACCTCACTATAAACAACCACTCCCGTATCCTTAATCACATCATATATATTTACAAGCACCAATATCAGGATTATCGCATTATGACCCAGTTTCATCTTGTAGACGATGAATTGGTTACTGTCGTAGAGACCTTAAATGATCCAAATAGTCCTGCTGGTGGAATCGTTGATAAATTACTTAGATCAAGGTCTTTTGCTGATAAGATCACCTCGCCGATCTTAGACATAGAAGGCCGAACGCAGTTTTATATTGTTGATCCGGTAAAGCATGTCCTGGCTGTTGATATAAACCACAAGATTCGTTTCGGATATTACACCCTGAATTAAATACTGGATTACAAATCTATTTTGCTCTAACTATAGATTCAGTTTGGTTCAGTTTTTGTGATTATAGGTTGAAATCAAACGATACTAAACAACCATGCTCACCCAAGCTAACGAATCACTTCTGAACCTGATCGGATCCATTACTGCTCTTTCTTTGTTGGCTATGGGTTCATTGATATTCATATTACGTTTGAGCAAAGCACCTCAAGCTGAATACTGGGTAGGAATTGTTTTTATGCTGGCTGCGATTCCATTGATATATCTGCTGTTCCAGGTCAAAGGAGCCGATCGTAGCACACTCTACTGGGTTCAGATTGCACTCATGCTGGTTTTCATTCTGGTTGAATTTCTCCTCGATTATGTTTTCCACATCCCATTCAGACAAACCCGCTGGATGGTGATTGTTTATGCCACCCTATTCTTCGCAGCCTGCGGGGGCATGATCGGTTTGGCCGCACTTTCAGGAAAAATATGGACTATTGTCTCAGTAGGATTGTTCTTTATTCTCTTATTTTTAGCATTTTACACTGAAAGGGGGGTGAAAGAAATTATGTAATTTATTACCTAATAAATTACATAATTTAATAGGCTTCAACCTATTTTGTTATCTTGTAGCTTGAAATCTACACACCTGTATGAAGACTGAACTGTTTCGTGCTGAGAATGGCAAGAATTACCTGTTGCCTTTTTTTTTGATTGCCTGTCTTTTTTTGTTGTCGGGATATACCAATTCATTATTGGATGTATTGAATAAGTATTTTCAGGAGGGCCTGAAGATTTCGAGGGCTCAGTCGGGATTGGTGCAATTTGCCTTGTATAGTGGGTATTTTCTAATGGCCGTACCGGCCGGGATGTTTTTGCGGAAATGGGGATTCAATAAAGGGGTGGTAACCGGTCTGTTTATTCTGGTGGGCGGAACTTTGCTTTTCATTCCGGGTGCAATCTTCCAGTCGTTCTGGATCTTTCTGATCGCCCTGTTTATTATGGCCTGTGGGTTTACTTTCTTTGAAACAACAGCCAATCCACTGGCTACTTTCCTTGGATCGAAACCGGGTGCAGCTCGTCGGCTGAATCTTGCCCAGTCTTTTAATGGTGTTGGTTGGATATTGGGACCCTTATTGGGTGGTTTAATCGTTTTTTCAGATGGTGAGAGTGGGATTAGTGATTTTAGTCGCCTGCCTATTCCCTTTATATTGCTGGGTCTGCTGGTAATTATAATAGCCCTATTCCTGCTGAAAAATCCTCTGCCCAATATTCAATCTGACCTACCGGATAAAAGTGTTGATGAAAAGCCTAAGATACCATTGATAAAATATCGTCATTTCGTGTGGGCTGTAGTTGCACAGTTTTTTTATACAGCTTCTCAAACTGGTGTGAATTCTTTTTTTATCAACTATGCCACGGAGACAAATGCTACTATCAGCAATCAGAAGGCTGCCATGCTATTGTCTTTTGCAGGAATGGGTCTATTTGTCATTGGCCGATTTAGTGGGTCCTACCTCATGAAATGGATCAAACCCTATCGTCTGTTGGCATCGTATGCATTGGTTGGAGTAGTTTTGATGATTCTGGTCATAGTCGAAATCCAAGTGATTTCAATTGGTGCGCTGATAGCAACCTATTTCATCATGTCAATCATGTACCCGACTATATTCGCATTAGGAATTAAAGACCTGGGTTCTCAGGTGTCAAAAGCCTCATCCATACTGGTCATGGCTATAGTAGGCGGAGCATTGGCCCCTATGCTCATGGGTTACATTGCAGACCAATCGTCAATGGCCGTTGGTTTTATCGTTCCTCTGGTCGGTTTCATTGTTATTCTGTCGTTTGGGGTGGTAGGACATAGGGTAAAGGCAGTTTAGTAGGGTCGAGGCAGGCTCCTAGGCCGCCTCTCTCCTCTCGTCAAAAAAAAAGTCTCCCCGGAGGCGGATGGAAACGGAACTACGCAGGTGTATAAGGAGCCGCCGGGGAGAATCTAGTATTGGGGTTAACTAACTAAACAAAGTGTGCATAGGCAAACTAAGTCTTTTTGTACTAGTTAATCCGTATTCGCACCAAAAGGAAACCCTTCTATTCCATTTTTTTTTCCACGTTAACGCTAATTAACAGATAATGTGGCCACTATTTACGATCTTAGAGACAAAGAAATCTGAATAACCTGTCCCCACAAAAGCGGGGATCTGTTGAAATAGAAGCATTTTATGTTCCGACACTTCCTACTTACCACCCAGCGCCATCTTCGCAAAGACTGGCCTTATACCCTTATTAATGTCGTCGGTCTGACCATCGGACTGTCATTGGTGTTTTTTATTATCCTTTTTGTGAATCGTGAATTCTCATGGAATAAGATGCATGAAAACCGGGATGACGTGTACAGAGTGTTGATCCACAATGGGATCCTGGACTGGAATCAACCTATGGCGCCATATTCGTATGGACCAGGAATTAAAGAAGACCTGCCGGATATCAGATCTTATACCCGTTTATCTGGAGCCAGGGGTACTTTATCATTTGATGAACAGGAGGGGATCTTCATGTACCTCTACGGAGCAGATCCTGGGATTTTCGACATTTTTACTTTCAATTATCTGAAAGGCCCTGGTGGCTCACAGTTGCTTAAGAGTAAAGATGAGATCGTTTTAAGTAAGAAATATGCAGATATTGTATTCGGAGATGCTGATCCTATAGGGAAAACGGTGACCCTGGACGGTCAGGCAGGAAAGCTAAACCTGGTTGTTACAGGAGTCTATGACAACTTCGAAGAAACATCAACTTTCCGTCCGGCAGCTTTAATTTCTGCCGAATGGCTACCGGCCTTCTTTAACTCCCTGGGTGTTGAAGATAACCCCAGATTGTGTTTTTTTCAAACCTACCTGCGATTGAAAGAAGGCACTGACCTCAAATCATTTAAAGAACGGTTGACGAGATTAGAAGAAAAGTATTTTGAGCCTGATTGGGAATACAGCGTTGACTTGCAGAACCTGGGGGATATCTACCTTCAATCACAAGATCTGGTTAATCCCCGAACACGAATGGGTGACCCAAAGAAGATTCGTGTGTTCAGTCTTGTGGGGGTGTTAGTATTGCTAATTGGTGCATTTAACTATATAATTCTGGCCTCAGCCCGGACTGCCAACCGGTATCGTGAGATTGGTTTGCGTAAAGTGAATGGGGCCAGCCGACAAAACATTTCCCTGCAGATATATGGAGAATCAATCCTTACTTCGCTCCTGGCTTTTCCACTGTCATTGCTTCTCGTTGCACTACTAATTCCAAAAGCCAATCAGATTCTGGGTACGAGCCTGGCTTTTGAACCAGGCGTTCATCCCTGGTTGATTCCTGGATTTTTTCTGCTGTGCATATTGGTAGGTGTGTTATCAGGGGCCTATTTAGCCCTCTACCTCAGTCGCCTTCGTCCGGTCGATATATTGCGATCAAGGAAGGGATTAAGCAGCTCACGTTCTGGCTTGTATAAGATATTGGTAACTGCCCAGATTCTGATTTTTGTGGGAATGCTTAGTTGTTCGGTATTGATCTTTAAACAAGTTAGGTATGCCGAAAAACTCGATCAGGGATTCGACCGTGAGAACCTTTTCATCATACCCATTAACATGAGACAGTTTCCAAGGTACGACGCACTGGCAGCAGAGCTCAGAAACTTGTCGGGAGTTGTTAGTGCCGGGGTCGCCATGGGTGGACCGCCTTCTGACGGGATGGGTGTGTATCAGGTTCCCCACAGAGGCGATCCAGATCAAACAGTTTCGGTTGAAGGATTATCAGTTGGAGGACATTACCCACAAACCATGCGCTTTGAGCTGATTGCCGGTAGGTGGTTTACACCAGAGGCTGAAGGTGATGAAAGGTCTGTTATTGTTAATGAAACAGCCATCCGTGAGGTGGGAATAACAGGTGATCCTATTGGTCAGGAATTTGGTAGCAATACCATTATAGGCGTCATCAGAGATTTCTTTGTCCACTCGATTCGACTGGGTATTGCCCCAATGGCCATCTCAATGAGCACACAGTATTGTTATGAAGTTGCGGTTCGAGTTCGTCCGGCAGATCAAGAAAACACCTTGAAGCAGATTGAGCAAGTTTACAAACGTGTGGGCGGTCCGGATGTGTATTTTGAGATTGTTTCTTTCGATGATGCATTGGCCAATATGTATAATGAAGAACGCAATTTTGCGAAAACGCTTACCGGATTTACAGGATTGGCCATATTTATTGCTGTTTTGGGGTTATTTGGTTTGTCTTTATTATTAGCCAGCAAGCGGACCAAAGAGATTGGGATTCGCAAAGTGCATGGAGCTCCTGTATTATCGGTTATCAAATCGATTAACAAGGGCTTTGTTTACTTCACGTTCTTTGCCTGGCTGTTATCAATTCCGTTAACCATATGGATCATGAGAAGCTGGCTCCAAAATTTCGTTTATCGAACAGAAATCGGCTTTGTTGAATTTGTTGGAGCTGGAATTGTAGCCTTGATCGTGGTGGTCTTAACAGTTAGTTATCACGCGTGGCGTGCAGCCCGAATGAATCCAGCCGATGCCATCAGAGATCTGTAGTGAAGGTTTTCTAGTTCATCCTGGGCATTACAAAATCCTGCACAACAATAAGCTGAGTGACTTTGCCACTGTCATCTCTTTTGAAGCGAATCCCATTGTCGTTGAATTCATCCATCCATAAACCTGATTCATCAGGTGCCTGGAGATGAACCAGTTTCTCCTGATTTGGATCATCTACTGCTAATCCGTTGTCATCATAAACCACTTCCACCTCAAAGGGTCCGGCTGCCAGGTAGTAGGTGCCCAGGTAGGGTCTGAATTTTTCAGGCACGTCTTCTGGGATAGTATCCGGTTCGCCATTTCTGGGTGCAATCATCAATTGATGTAAATGCATGTTTTTGGTCTTTCCAGATTCTTCATATTCGAAACTGAAAAAGAGCTGGTTGGTCATTTTGGCAACCCAGTATCCTTCTTCGTTTTCATCGAAAAGGGCGACGGTTATCTGATCGGGAATCGCCACACTGAGACCTTCATCTTCATACAGCACTTTGAATGCTTTTCCGGTGACCGGACCTTTATACTCACCCACCAGGTTGACGAAGGGTTCAGGAATGTCTTCAGTTTGGGCGGCCTTATCATCAAAATGACGGTATTCGATGATTTCCATCTCTTCTGGAATGAAAGAACTCTTTTCCC
>CAYUGX010000037.1:0-226 GCA_964444375.1 uncultured Porphyromonadaceae bacterium
TGAACCAAGAGGTTCCTGTATCGATGGATAATCCGGATTTAATTGTCGATTTTACCTGGACACCAGTGGATGCTTCAAGTGCTGATGTAATCACTTTTGACGCTTCGGCCTGTACCGATCCCAATGACGCTGATAATCAGTTCAGATACCGCTGGGATTTTGATTTTAATGGCGAATATGACACTGATTACCTTGATGATCCAACTGTTGAACATCAATACCAATT
>CAYUGX010000037.1:236-21393 GCA_964444375.1 uncultured Porphyromonadaceae bacterium
AGGGAGAAACAAAGGTCAAACTTGAAATCACTGATAAATGGGGACTGACCAACAGACTCGTTAAAGATTTGGTCGTATTACATGCAAATCAGCCGCCCCAGGCGAGTTTCTTTGCCGGAACACATTATGGCAACTTAACCTCGAATTTTTACTTTGATGCAACTGCCACGGATGACGATGAAGACTGGGAAAATGAAATCCAGGTACGCTGGGACTTTGAATCAGATGGAACCTGGGATACCGAATTCAGTCAGTCAAGGACCGTTTACCATCAATATGAAGGTGAAGGAGAGTATACGATCACACTCGAAGCCAAAGATTCTGGTGGATTAACTGCACAAGCCAGTCTAGATGTGCATGTTTCAGATGGTACCTATCCTACCGGATTAATTATTGATTCTGATAGCGGTGATACCTATGGAACCGTCAAGATTGGCAACCAATGGTGGATGGCAGAAAACCTTAAAAACCTGACAAATAGGAGTTGCTATAGAAACCAAGCTGACAACTGTGAATTATTTGGCGGTCTGTATAATTGGAATAACCTAATGAATGGATCAAGATCACCAAAAGCACGTGGTTTATGTCCATCCGGTTGGCATGTTCCCACAGCCGATGAATGGCAAACACTAATTGATCATGTGGGTGGAACCGAACAAGCCCGTCGTATGCTTGAACCCGATGGAGAAACTGACTTTAGAATGCTATACAGTGGCCAAATCTCAGGCACCGGGCAGTCAGAATGGGGTGGTACAGTCACCAACTTCTGGACATCAAACACGATTTCAGGCGACAACTCATGGGCTTTTAGTTTCCAGGCCGGCAAAGACAATTACTGGAAACTGGCACTCGGAAGAAGCAGCCGCAATTCAGTTCGATGCATTAAGAACTAGGTTTATCTCACTTCTTATCTTTGCGCTCGAAGCGTTGTTGGTTGAAGTAAGCCCAATAAGCCAAGACCACAATAACTACAACCGCAACATAAGCACCAATAGGTACTGATAATGAAGTGCCACCGGCATAACTGTGATTACCTCCCAGGAAGTAATTGACACCAAAATAGGTCATTAAGACCGAACTAAATGCCAACAGGCTGGCCAGATTGAAATTGAACTTCGAGTTCAGGCCCTTTATGTGGTGCATATGTGTCACAAAGGTATATACCAATATGGTGATCAGACACCACGTCTCCTTTGGATCCCAGCCCCAATATCGGCCCCATGAAACATTTGCCCAAATAGCTCCGAGGAAGCAACCTATTGTAATTAGGTATAGGCCAACAGTGGTAACAATCTGGTTGATTCGGGTCAGTTGATCCACATGTGCATCAACTATCTGCTGTGTACGTTTGGTTTTTCCAATATACAATATCATGATAACCGCCCCTATCAAAGCCCCCAGACCAAGGAATGAATAGGAGGTCATGATAACGGCAACATGAATAGTAAGCCATGGTGATTTAAGCACAGGCATCAGATTGGTGATCTCCGGTGTCATCCAGCTCAAATGGGCAACCAGTAATGCCATAGCAGCTAAAATCGAGGTCAAAGCAACAGCCATCTTTGACCGCTTTTGCAAAATCACACCAGCCAAAATGGTACCCCAGGCCACAAATATCATCGATTCATACCCATTGCTCATGGGTGCATGACCTGAAACATACCAACGAAGTGCAAGACCAGCGGTGTGCAACACAAAGGCAATAGATAGCAAGACAGCGAAAAATGAAGAAACACCTTTCTGCCATTTTCTTGGCCTGAATAATGCGATAAACTGAACAATCAATAAAATCAGTCCCAGTGTAGCATAAAATGGAGCCAAGCGCTCAAAAATGAGTATTCGATTGTACAAGACCTCAAAAGATGCTTTTCGTTCAGAAGGCAAAATAGCAGCTCCATAAGTGGTCTGGTAGTTCAGGATACCGGTTCTGAATTGTTCAGCTTCTTGTGGCTGATTATTGAAAATAGCCAGCAAATACTGGTTAAAGGCATTTGTAATGAATAGCGAATCCACCTCAGGTAATCCCGTAACAGGAGTGGTTAAGTCAAACCACTTTGCACCGACATCTCGCTGATCTGGAAAGACTCTAAGCATCATTCCGGTTGCAGCCATATAAAAAACATTGAGCTGCTCATCCAGTTTCAGCATATCTTTTTCGATAGCGCTGCGTTGGTTGGCATTGGTATTAAGGGCTTGATTCGCTAGATCGCCAAGTAAATATTGATTCCCTTTGAAAAATTGCGAAAAAGCCACACGGGTTTGGCTCACCCCAAGTAAACGTCTGATTTCTGCATTTGGGATCTCAAATAAAGGTTCTTGTTCCCACTGTTGCCGGTTGAGTAATAAGCTTAGCAAAAATTCATCGGGAGACATATTGCTGTAGCGATTCTCTTTGGTTACCTTCCTTACAATCTCATTTGATAAAGTATTTATTGGTTTGAACCGTCCATTCTCGCCCTGCACCCATAATTTACCAAACTCCTTGGCTTCGGTCTTCTGTAAGGCGGTCAGGTGAGGCCGCTGAGCCTGCACTTGTTGTCCAATCCCAATGACTACAAGAATCAATACCGTAAGGATTGGTTTTTTAGATGATTTTATAAACTCCACAAAACGACTACCTGGGGCTACCAATGCCAGCAGTAAAGTAATGATCATTAAACCATATCCAATATACGTCACAGTTGTTCCCCAGGCATCATCATTGACACTCAGAACAGTTCCTTTCTCATCCTGGTCATAAGAAGACTGATAAAACCGGTAACCTTGATATTTTAAAATATTGTTCATGAAGATTCGGAAGGGTCTGTTAACACCGGCTGCCTCATCAATTAGAACAACTTCTGAGGCATATGAAGATGGACTGTTCGATCCAGGATAACGATCAAGCTGAAAATCGACCAACTGAATTGAAAAAGGTAACTCAGAATGCATCGAACCAATTCCAGCACTAAACTTAACTCCATTCACCTCGTAATCATACAATTGCATATCTCTGTTCAAATACCCCTGGAGACCAATCTCAGTCTCCACACCATTCACTTTTACCCGTAAACTAGTCACATCAGGAGGTAAACCAGCAGCTGAACTACCCATTTGACGCATCATCAATCGTCCAGATGTATAGTCAAAACTTCGAAACTTAACTGTATTGCCCCCATCTTTCAATTTGGCATTCACTTGCCGTTTTGAGATCGTAGACAAGAAAACTGGCTGCCGAACAGTCACCATATCTTCCCCCTCACCCATTTGAGCATAAAAATAGGTAGTGTAACTAGACATGACATTTGAACTAGCTCCTTCCCTAATTTTCATGACTCCTTCCTGTGAAGTAAAACGGGTTATGCTTGCACCTAAAATGATGATTAAAAAACTCAGGTGAAACAGAAATATTGGCAGTTTTGACCAACGGTACAGTTTGAATCGGTAAATATTATACCCTGCATTTATAGTGGTCAAGAGAATCACAAACTCAAACCATTTTGCATTATATATCAAGGCCTTTGCGGCAACAGTTCCATATCCATTTTCAACGAAAGTAGCAATGGCCATAGCCAGGGCCAATAGAGCTACATACAATCCCATCGCCGGCATTGAAAAGAATGCCTTTAGTACTTTATTTGTCATGATTTATTTTTTCCAATTAAATGTAACAATCCTCTTGATTTCAGGATGAATGCTGTGTGCCACGGGGCAAGTCTCCTGAATTCTCTCTAAAATAGTTTTATGTTTCTGAGCATATTCCCTGTCAGGAAAATCAAAGCGAACGTGTATCTCACCGATGCGGCGTGGATCACTGTACATTACCTTAGTGATTTCGTAAGTGGTTCCTGTTAGGTCAACATCCAAATCCCTGGCTTTGATTCCCATTATAGTAATCATGCAGTCGGCATAGGCTGTTGCAACCAAATCGGTTGGAGAAAATGCCTCTCCACGACCGTGGTTGTCGGTGGGTGCATCAGTAATCAATTCAACACCTGAGGGTCCGTGAATATTTTTCGTTCTCAACTCTCCAATATATGTCGACTGAATTCTTACCATATTCTGAATTGGTTTGGCCAAAGATAGCATTATTCAACTCGTAAGCAAACAGGAATTATTTCCACAATTTCACTACCTTTAAACTGATTACCATACACTTAACCACATGAAAAAGTTTGCATTCCCCTTGTTATTAATCTGTTTTGCTACCGGATGTCAGCTGGAACAGGCTGATTTAATTCTGGTTAACGCCGATGTTTTCACCATGGAAGAAGAACAGCCACAGGCCTCGGCGATAGTGATCAAAGAGAATACGATAATCGCTGTGTATGACAATGACGAGAAAGCCAAACGACACAGCTCAGATGATACGAGAGTCATCGATTTGGAAGGCTCCTTTGTTCTTCCTGGTTTTATCGATGGACATGTTCATTTCAATCGGGCTGGTTCACTGATTCGCGATGCTAACCTCATGGCTGTTGCTGATGAAGCAGCCCTGGTCAATGAGATCAAACGGGTAACTAAACTCCTAGAACCAGGAGAATGGATTACTGGGGGATTGTGGGGGGCATATGAACAGTGGGCCCTCGGTGCAGCTGAGGCTGGTCAAGGTGGAGCAGACCGTTGGTTACCCGACCGGTGGATGATTGATCAATTCACTGAGAACTATCCCTGTTTATTAAATAGTTTTGATTATCAGTATTACCTGGGCAATACGACTGCACTGACTTTAGCCGGACTAATAGACGATCCAGTGAAAGGAATGGAGATAAGAAATGGATCTCCAACCGGACTGATAAGAAGAGGTTCTCCCGCTCTGCAACAAATCAGATCGGTGATAAAACCAAAGTCACATAATCGACTCCTCGATGAAAACCGGGCTGCGTTAAAAGCGCTAGCCCAGTCAGGAATTGTTGAAATACATGACATCGCCGTACCCTCACAGACTCAACGTTTCGTTGAACTCCAGGAAAATCATGAACTTACCTGCCGGATTTGGCTTCGACCAGATTTGAGCCGAGGTGCTGAACTGAATCAAGAAGGTCTCACCATGGGGATTCATCCCAAAACCAAACAAGCAGATGATTATTTACGGTACGGTGCCTTGAAAGGGTATATTGATGGGATTATGGGTACACATGGCGCTTTATTTTACGAGGCTTATGCAGACCAGCCAAACAATTTTGGTCATTACAGAAGACATACCAGCGATGATCCAAAACTTGAAGAACCCAACATGGATAAAATGTACCAATTGATCACAGCCGGTTATGAAGCAGGTTTTGTTTCTAATGTACATGCCATAGGTACCAAAGGGGTTTCGTTGATGCTGGATACCTATGAGCGTCTCAGCCAGGATTTGAACACCGATTTGGATGGCTTCAGGGTCATTCATGCCCAGGTAATTCGAGAAGATGATTTTCACCGTTTTAAAGACCTGAATGTGATTGCCGAGGTGAACCCCTATCATATCTCTGATGATATGCGCTGGATGGAGGAACGAATAGGAAGTGAAAGATGCAAAGGTGCTTATGCTTTCAATAGCTTGATCAAAAATGGAGCCATGCTTTCATTCGGTTCTGATTGGCCTGGGACTTCCGCTGCAGAGTACCATATGCATCCCAAATACCTCCTTCACGCAGCCGTTAATAGAACCACACTGAATGGAGAACCGGATGGAGGCTGGTACCCAGAGCAGAAAATCAGCATGTATGAAGCACTAAAGGCATTTACCATCAATAACGCCTATGCTGCATTTGACAAAGAGAAAAGAGGATCAATTAAGGCAGGTAAACTGGCCGACATTGCGGTTTGTAATATAAATCTCATGGAAATTGATCCATCAGAAATTCTCAACCTCGAGATACTAATGACCATTGTAAATGGCAAAATAGTTCATGAAGCCCTTCGTTAATCTAATTGGATTGCCCTATTGAGAAATTGATTCAAAGGGTAAATACGTTCAAATTGTTTAGCCACATTGTCGATGAAGTCATCTTTTTCGATCCATGAATTCGGAAACACATGACTTGCAATGAAGTGCTTGTACTTCAGATATTCAATCATAGGATCATCCGCATCAAAGCCCTGAGGAGGCCTTTTCAGTTTATCTTCATCATACAGGGTAAAGTCCCCTTGAAAAGCCTTATCTTCAACAATGGCCTTGAAGTCTTCAGAAAAATCCTGAATCTCTATTCTCACGGCTTTTAGGTAATCCGATGCTGGTTGATATAGGCCCCCACCTAAAAAACTGCGCTCAGGATCAATATGAATATAATATCCAGGCAAAGGAGATTTTCGTCCTCCACCAATCATATATGCACCAAAATGAGTCTTATATGGGGATTTGTCTTTCGAAAAACGAACATCCCGGTAAATCCTGAATACTGTATTTTTGGCATTGGCCCCTCGCACAGCAGGATCGAAAACCTGAAGCCGGTTAATCAGGCTATCAATAAACTGATCAAACTGACCCTTGGCCTCCAGATAAAGGGCTTTGTTCGTATTAAACCAATCCCGGTTATTGTTTGCAGATAGTTGATTCAAAAAAGGTAGTACAGCTTTCATGGAGGTTAACAAATAAAGATTAAAACTAAGAATAAGTCAAAGATTAAGATTAAGATAAAGAGTAATATACAGCCTTAAAAACCTACGCTCCAATTCGTCTCTCGCCTCTCGCCTCTCGCCTCTCGTCTCTCGTCTCTCGTCTCTCGCCTCTCGTCTCTCGTCTCTCGCCTCTCGTCTCTCCTATTCTTGGTCTTTAATGCATCGCACATACATCAGAAAGTTGTTGCCGCTGAAGCCTACTGAAAACGTTGGATAATCTTTGATCAAGGTTAGTGCCCAGGCGCTTACTCCTTCTTGGGCGGTTAAACGAGTTGACGACCAGAAATAGGTATATGATCCAGCACCTTTGTATTCAAATCCTCCACCAGAATAGGCATCTCCATATCCGGCGAAGATCGCGTTGAAATCAGTTTCTCCTCCAATCAATATTTCCTCCGGGTGATCCATGCCGCCGCAAGTTTCGATCAGCTTCTCCCAATCTTTTTTACTGGGCATATGCCAGCCTTTCGGACAGATACCATTAGTCAGATCATCGTCTCTGGCTGTAAAAAACTCACGGCGATTGGCATGCCAGGCTGAGTATAACCCACCATATACATGACACTGACTGACAAGACATGGATTCCTGGGGCAATAGCACCATCTTTGCACTTCATCTTTGTGCCAGTCACCTGGTTTGAAATTGAGGTTTTCACTCATCCACCACTGTGCTCCAATTTTAACCGTGCCGTATACCTGACCATCTCGATGGTCGAAGATTAGACCGGTTTCATTGCTGCCATTGGATACATAGACATATTGGGCGGTTGAGTCTACTAAACCCTGAGGGTCACGTGCCTCAAGCATAACTTTATATCGGCCGGGTTTGCTGTAACTATAATACAATCGCTTCTCATGGCCAAAACCAGTTTCCCAGTTCCCGTCGCCATCAAAATCCCATCTGATCTCAAGTGAAGTTGGCCGGCTTTCAAGATCACTGGTTGGCCACGCATCAAAATAGAATTGTGTACTGGTGTTGCCGCGTGCAGATCCCAGAATGAAATTAGCCTTCGGCGGCAGGTTTTCATGGTAGATCGTGATCTCCTTGGTTTTCTGATTGGTCAATCCCTGCCTGTCTTTTACCCGGAGATATACCTGGTAATTGGTTTCACGTTCAAATTGCCATTCGATGAAGGGTTCAGGGGAATAGGCTGTCCATTCATTATCGGGTTCAAAGGCCCAACTGTACCAAAATTCAGCTTCAGGATCATCGAGATCTTTGGTTACTGTGGCATCAAATAAAAAGACATCAGCTGTTGTACCGTATTCTGGGTGCCAGATAAAATCAGGCATGATGCGGGGATTGTGAAAGGTCACGGTTACAGCGCCTTCCGCTATCGCTGACCTGCCGGATGGGTCCATTACCTGCAACTTGCTCGGAAAGTAGCCCGTGTCTAAAAAGACATGATTCCGGATTGGATTTTGCTCGTATGGGATATCCCAGGTGCCATCGCCGTTGAAATCCCAGCGAAATTGTAGTTGTTCCAGCGAATCTTCATCATCTTTGGTCAGACTAGCGTCGAAAACATAGGTCAGGTATTTATGGCCACTGGTTGGCGTAATCCGCAGAATAGGTCTTGGTGCAGAATAACCCTGTTCTACCACAATGGGTATACTGAGGGTATCCCATAATCCGTCAGCTGCCATAGTTTTAAGTTTAGGATAATAGGTGCCAGGTGCAAGATATCGGTGCGTCACCTGATTAAGCTTTGAGACTTCGACATCCCATAATCCGTCACCTTCCCAGTCCCATTGATAATACAATTGCTTCCCTGGAATGACCAGACTAGATAAGTCACTATTAAATTCAAAGGTGGTTGTGGTTAGTCCTACTTCAGGTGAAATGGTGAAATTAGCTATGGGTTCAAGATTACCATCTTTCTTATTGCATGAACAGGTAGCAACAAGCAGAATGATGATATAAACGGTTTTTTTCAAATCAATCGAATAAGGTATTATACTGGTTCGTGCTTCCTGCACTAACCATCACTTTATCAATATCATATTTAAAGCCAAACTGGCCTCCCTGAAATCCACCGTTCAGGCAGGTGTCACCACCGCAACTACAGGTGATGATTGCCTGGTAGTAATAACTTCCTTCGGTGAGCTTGAACTGATAACTTCTTTTTTGATCTGAAACGTTGGCTTTGGCAATGAAGACTCCTTTGTAGGCATTTTCAACGTCGGTTGAAATACTTAAATCGACCAGGTGTATTTTATTGCTAGGTATCTGATAATCACGAATGACAAAATCAATTTGCAAGATGCCAACGCTGTCAGGAAGTACTTCTTCTTCCTCTGGTAATTCACCAAACTCTGGCAGACAGGAGGCTGTGCAAGAAATAATAATTAGTAGTATAATTAAGATTACTGGTTGGGTGAATAGGGTGTGGTTGTGTGTCAATTTTCTTCTGTTCATGGCGATTTCGATGAAGAGATGAAATTCAGATCTTTTGTATAAACTGATGAAGCCAGACTATCTTTGGTAATATAGCTCAAGCGGATATTCTTAACCAGTCGATAGGATCTGCTGGCGATAAATCCAACACCTCGATCCACATTGGTATAATCACGGATGTTACCAAAATCGTTTTTACCAAAGGTGGCTTCAGCAACTGCCAGGGCCAGTTCCTCACTGCCATAGGCAATTTCAAAATCCAAACTTATGATATCACGGGTAACGTGGGGAACAACAGGAATCTCTTTTTGCAAGCTTCGATAAAAATGTGCTCCACTCATGAACTGGGATACCTGGTTGCTTTCGAGATCAATAAAGCGAAGGCCAAGAGGAATACGAACCTGTTTGGGTATGCTTGAAGCTGAGTCGTACTCGATGTAATTAACAAATACACTTGGCTGATACACCTCAGCAAAGGGTGCAGTGAACCATCTGAGCGTGTAACCTTGTTCGGGCGTCAGTGTCAATTCCCTGCCTGGAATAGTGGCCGGGTCAAAAACGGTCAGTGGTCCCACTATGGTGGTTTCGGCACTGCTGATCATATCAGCATCCGGCAGGTAGAGATATAGAATACAGCGATCACCAGCTGAGAATTTGTACTGTAAAGTCATAACCATATTTCCGTCATCAGCGAACCGACCAGGATCTCTGCCCATGTCAGTGTAGGCGTCAAAATATACAAGCTCAGTGTGATCTCCTGATTGATGTATAATTTCGAGATACCCGTAGTGGTTTTCAAGCAATTGAAGACTGTCAATATTGGGTATTTGTTGAGGGGCAGATGCATCCAGGGTGAAACTGCGGCCAACTCGGCAATAATGAATCGAATCACTAGGATCAATTATAAAATGGATAACTGGGTAATGGTTTCCTGGTTGAACCACCTCTATTTCATTGCTGCACGAAATGGTACAAACCAATAGCACTATGACTGGATATATCCTCATGCAGTTGAAGTTAATTATTAATTGTGAATTATTAATTGTTAATTTTTCTTTGCCTCCTGGCTTCCCGATGAATCGGCATTGTCGCTCCGCTCCGACTCGCCGATTTTCTCACCAGCTTACGAATCGGAGATGTTTGGTGTATTCGCTATTCGAAAGCTCAGACAGCATGTAGTAGCTTAGCTCGAACCAGCGTTTGGTTGAACTGGTGGCGGCGAAGAGGCCAATACCATTGACCAGGTTGGAGTAGGGTTGTCCGCTTTGGTCGATGGGGGTGACCTTTGATCGTTGAATGTAGTCGTAGAAATGTTTATCGGTTCCTTTTAGGGTGATCCATAATCGGTGGAATGTTCGGTATCTTACCTTTTGATCGTCTTTGATGTAGAAGCTGATGCGTCGCAAGAAGTCTTCGGCGAATATCTGGAAGGGTGGGGGATTTTGCATGCTTTTATCTGCATGGTATTCGCGCCACCTGATTATTCGAAGGCTATCGCTGTTTTCAAAGTGGTCGAAATACTCAACTTCTACCCAGCCTTCAACATAGTGGGCATCTCTTCCAGCATTTACTCTTGGTTTGAATCCCTCAACGCTGTACAAATTGATTTTAGTTCCTTCTCGGGGTGCTGAAAACACAGCCGGGGCCATTGGTTTGATTTCAGAATATACCAGGGGATAGCCTGGAATCTCAATTATCAGTTTGAGCCGGTCCTGATCCTCATTGCTATTAGGTGGTTCGAAAATTCTTGCCGTTTGTTCATTGAAGGGTAATGAGAAAACAGGATTGGGATTTGCTGGAAATATACCACCCACTCGTGTTGTATTGCCTCGTGTTAACTCTGCTCTTAAATAGAGGTAATCGCCATTCCATCTTTCAAGCCAAACCTGCGCAGCTGGAAAAACCAATGAATCACTAGGAATATTCTCCTGATCAAATGCATTCTCGAGTGTGAATGATTTTGACAAGCGCACACGAGCCAAGCTATCCTCGGTATCCATGAGTGCATATACAACAGGAACGGGATTGGCTTGATGGATCGGATTAAAATCGGTTTCGCAGGATAGAAACAGTCCGCTTAGAAGTATGAATATGGCTGAGTGTTTCATTGGTCTGAATCTTTAAAACAGCGAACATAACAGGCAAATTTGTACAGGTGGCGTTTATCCCTAAAGTCGTCAAACTTGTATATGTGTCTCCTGATCTGCCAGTTATTACCGAAGAATCGCAAGGAGTATATGAAATCATCAGGATCTTCTAAATAATGATTGATGTGATCTGAGGTCCAATAGGCTACTGTATTTCTTGGATACCATGATGAAAGAGAGTCGGGCGGCAAAGTGTAGTAGTAAAATCCATACATCTCCAGGTTAAATCCGGTAGGGGAGCCTTTTCCCCAATAGAACATCATGTCGGTAAAATCAGATGGAAATATTTTTAGGACATTTGCCCATTCTTCACTGCTTGGTACATGCCAGCCTGGCGGACAAATACCCTGGTTATTCTCTTTGATTACGTAATTCATGGTTTCATCCCAGGTATACAGTCCGCCATAATCATTGTGTTCAGGATCATTTAGATAGGTATAATACTCAGGAATTTTATCGTATTGAGGGTAGAGAATGGTGTCGATTCGTTGGCCGTATCGGAGATTCTCTGTCATGACCCACTGATGATTGATCCGGGCTGTGGTATAGACCTGTCCATCTCGTGGATCGATGATCGAATCAACAAACCCATTTCCTTGATAGATTAGAATGGAATCGCTGTGATAGTCAACACTTCCATCCACATCGGTGGCTTCCATGATAATGTAATGCCAACCAGGAGAACTAAAACGCCGCACATATTCTTTATCCGACAAGTAATCGGTATCAAAAATCGAATCATTATTCCAGTCCCAACGCAATGAGATCCCAAATGTGGGGCTTTCGGGATCGTAGGTTTCACGTGCGTCGAAATAAAAAACGGTGAGGCTGTCTCCTTGATTGGGCGAAACATAGAAGAGGGCGATGGGTGGGGTGTTGGATAGGGTGCAGGAGGAGAGGAGGATACAGATTGCCAGTACGAGCAGTTCCCTGCTGGAGTTTACCCCAGGACTTGATCTGGGGCAGGCCCCGATGAATCGGGATCTACGCTTCGCTACGAGATGACAATGGCATCTTTTGCGTAAAATCTTTGTCATTTTTATCTTCTTGCTGATAACTGATAACTGATAACTGAAAACACGTCTTCTAGTTCCACTTCGAGATCTTAAGTATCCGCAGTCTATTCTCATTAATCAACCGTTGCCTGGTTTGATAATCGAAACGCAGTGAATCTCGAACTTCCGTGTGACGACTGGCGAGAAGTCCGATGCCGTTGGTGACATTGCTGAATTCAACGAGGCTAAAATCATTAAAACCATCTTTGTATTTGATGTAATTTACCATGTTTTCGTCCCCCCCGTGGATCGTGATGCTGATGTAACCCAGGAAGACCTGTTTAACATCATCATTCGGCTCGAGTTGTTGAAGTACTTCACGGATGAATTCGTCGTAAGTGACCTTCATCTCACGGTATTTCTCGTGCTGGGATTCGAGGTAATTGGCCTTTTGCATGTGAACATACTTCGATTGGAAAACTGAATCGCCATAATCTTCGATGAACTCAAAAGACACATCGATTTCGTTCCATGGATTCCCTTCCCATTGGATCAAGAAGGGCTGCTCAGGTACCATGTATACATACATCCTGGCTGAATCGGGTTGATAGATAATGCCGGTACGAGTGATATAGGCTTGTGCTTCAGCTTTGGGTAAACCAGGAACTTCAACACTTACATACACTCCATTACTTGGGCCACCGAATTGTTTGGTGAACTGATACAATACTTGTCCAGGTGCGCGAAAATAGCCAGAATCTTTCTGAATATTGGTAATACGAATGAGGTCAATAAGCTCGTTCTTTTTTCCACCTCTAGTTTTATAGACCTCGATATGTGACTCGTTAAAGTATAATGAGTCATGGATTTGGGCGGCAATGGCCGGATCATATCGGGTTCCAAAAGTTCGACCGATTTTGAGGTAGTGAACCGAGTCTGTTGAGTTCACGATTCCATAGATCACGGGTTGAGCGGGTGAATCAAGGTAAATCACAGGATCGGTTTCACAACCGAGCTGCAAGCTGCATGCTACAAGTAACACCCATATCCAGTTTATGATTTTTTTATGTTGAGGTGTTTCGCGTGAAATCATTTTAATTAATTACATAATAAGTTACATAATAAATTACATAATTTTAATCGAAATCGATTGAGTAAAGATTCATTGTTCTGATGCCGATTGCGCTTTGGTGAATGAAATATATCTTGCCATCATGTACCTGGATAGAATTGATGAAAGTGAATCCATCAAGGATTTGGGTTCTATCTATTTTGCCGGGTTCAGTGTTTATTCTTCCGACACGATACTGGCCATTCACTTCATAGCTAATATAAAGCGTTTGCTGAACCTCATCTTGCAAGAGTTTGAGGTCACCTGCACCTTCAACTAGCTCGATTCGCCAAACATTATTTAGTTCATAATCCGAATCTAGTTCCCATAGCAAGGATTCGGCATCTTCATAAACGTAGAATCGGTTTTGAAGCAGCATGATTTGTGCACCAATGGGTTTAAAGACCAGGAAGCGATCTACTGCGCTGGTAGTATAAAAGTGTCGAACCAGGGTGGTCAATTCTCGGCCTCTGTCTGGACCTGCTCCATAAAGTCTTCCTTGACGTGCCTCTGCATCCCGGATTTGATGCAGGTTCATTTTTCGGTACTCCGGTTTACTTTTCAATTCAATCAATTCGGCTCCTTCGCCAGGGGGACCAGGAAAAGCCACTACATCCATTACTCGTTCGTGTCGGTACCTTCGGGCTGCTTCAGAGGTTGGGAACAATTCCCGATTGTATGAAGCATGAATAACCTCCGGTAGGGAATCACCTTTGACAATGCTAATAAACTCACAAAAGGTTTTATCCTGATTGAATTGCTTGAGAATGGCAGTATCTCCTTTAATGGCTCGAATGGAGAAAACTTGTCGTTCTATGTTCTGAGTTTCATCTCCATATAAATGAACAATCGTGTCGCCGAGAAGGAAAAGCTGAAAACATGAATCAGCATAGGCCACATGAATATTGCCAAAGGCATCTTTCCTGATTAGTGGAGTTTGATAGGTCTTAATTTGTGCTATTCTCTCACCAGACAGAGCGAGTACCCTGAGTTCAGGATCCAGGATATTTTTACCCGGGTAACCACTAACCCAGATTTGACTGTGGGCAAAGGTGAAACTATTGACATAAAATGGTAATTCAAAAGTGTATTGTCGATATTTTTCAGCCGTAATCTTTACTTCTTCGAGCTGCTGGGTTGCTGGGATCAATTCTACCAGCACTTCATCATCGGGCTTTTGATGTAGAAAAACATCTTTTGTATGGTAGCTAATATGTGAAACTGTTAATAGCAAAGGAAACTGTTGTACTCTGACCATTGCTATACCCTGTTGGTCGCTTGAGGCACCAGATCCTTTAAAATCAGAAACGATGTTAGCATTTGCAATTGTTTCATGAGATACCGCATCAATAACTTTGATTTGAATCCGCTGTTGACCCATTGAAGTGCCAATAACACTGATCAACAGAAGTAACGAAAGGCTTAACTTTTTCAATAACGCTGCACCTTGCACCCTGCACCTTGCACTCTGCACCCTTGTCCTACCTATTCGTGACATGTCGCTTACTTAATTCGTTCTTACTTAGCATTATTCGTTTCACCTCATGATGATCGCACAGCCCAAACCGCGGTGTCATCGGAAGTACCTGTCCGGGTTCATAGGCAAATCGCAGATTCTCGTTCTCCCCAATTTTCAAGCATTTCCCATACACATCGGATGATTTGGCCCAAAAACGGCAGTTTTTACAATGAGGGAGTTCATCGGCTTTTGGTTCAGTTCGATACATGGTCGGTCGTTTAGTTTACGGGGGCAACGTAAGGTACTAACGAATTTGTTAGTTGCCATGCTAGTGGCAGTTGATTTTGTAAATGTGTTGGATGAGGGTGTAATTGGGTTCTGGGTTCTGGGTTTTGGGTTTTGGGTTTTGGGTTCAGGATATTTGGTCTGGTGGCCTACGGCCGTCTGGTGCCCTTCGGGCGTCTGTCGCTTCGCTGTCTGGTGGGCTTCGCCTGTCTGGTGGCTTCGACGTTTTGATGCATCAGCTTAGGTTAATACTGATTACTTGACCTTCGTTGTTAAAATCGCAGTAGATCGAGAGGGATTAATCGAATCAATAATAAACTTGCGATGTTGTGGGAATAGTGACGGGTATTTTGAGCTATCGATGCCGAATGTATTGGGTTGCCCAAGAACAATCTTGCTGGTATTTGAACGACTACTTGGGGATATCTTTGTCTGACCAAAAGTTCTCTTGGTGTCAACTTCATCCTGTTGCACTTTAAACCGCCGGGCCGGCTTATCCTTCGACAGGAAGAGTGCATCACCGCGAACCTCTAATTCGTATGAATAGGTCTCATTTGTCAGTTTGTTCTTTATCAACAAAGAATATTCTCCCGTACCATGATTGATGTGTGGTTCACCCCATTGTGCAGTCTCTGAGAATGATAAGCCCATTTTCATGAGTGCTGGACCTATGTCGCCTGGGTTACAGGTAAACCTGGGTGGATTACTTGTTATTCCAATCTTCTTGCTGTTTCCCCCCATGTTGAGGTAGCCACGAATAAACTCGTTGGGATTCACCGCTCTTTTTTCTTTTCGAATCTCGAAATGCAAGTGAGGGCTCACTGTTAATCCCGTTCTTCCCAGATGACCAATCACTTGACGAGCTTTCACTTTTTGGCCTTTTTCAACGATAGCATTATCAAGGTGCGCATAAAATGATTCTATGCCATTGTTGTGCTCTATTTTCACATAGGTTCCATATCCTGATCTGGCCCTTGATCTTTTGACATCAGCTACTATACCATGATCGGTTGCCAAAACCTCAGTTCCCATTGGCGCCTCTAAATCAATGCCAGTATGTGGTCTTTTGACCTTTAATATGGGATGCATGCGGCTTGTAGAATAATACTGAATGACTCGGGAAAATTTTTCTCTCGGCAATGGAAATGCAAATGAATTATGCTGGCGCTTTTCATCCATTCTTATGATCTTTCCTTCCGGATAGGTCGTCTCGATCTTTGTTTTGACATGATTCAGGCAGGAGATGATACCTGCTCCTATGGCTTTTATATAATTACTGTTTAGATAGTTTCTGGCAGTTTGTTCATTTTGGAGATTGCCGATTTCAACCAATATGCCTGGTGCCGCTGATTTACTTAATATAACAAAAGGCCCTTGTTGTGGCTGCATCAATACACCCCCAATCCAGAAGCCAACGGATTGATTGAACCAGTTGGCTACATCGAATGATTGATTGGCATAGTCATTCAGTGGTGAATAATAAGTGATTACCTGATCACGACTCTTGTCATCATTTAGAGAACCAACATGTAGTGAAACAATTATGTCAGCGTTGTATTCTTTAGTCATAGATACACGGTCATCAAGTGAAAGAAACTGATCTTTCTTGTGCGTAAGGATTACGTTGATGTCTTTTGGTGCTTGCTTTTTAATGGCTTTTGCCAGATTAAGGACAATATCCTTTTCCTTGATACCTAATTCTTCGTTGATTGCACCCGGATCTTTCCCTCCGTGGCCGGGATCGATCAGGATGGTGAATTTCTTATTTTCATCCGGTAGGAGATCGTTAAATTGAACCGGATCTTCGATATAGGAAAATGCATACATCGAGCCAACCAGTAGAGGTATAATTGATAAATAGAGTAGGGTAGCCAGTTTTGATGGAATTTTTACCGCCATCTCCAATCGTTTCCTCAGTGTCGAGCCTTTAAAATAGCTGGCCAATCGATGGTAACGATTATTCAGCAATTCATTTTGAAGGGAGCGAGCATAATTTTTAAGATCTGCACCTTGGTATAAAACAGCTTCATCAGCCAGGTACTCGTGGCATTCTTTGAGTTGTTTTTTATATAGAATCAGGAAAGGGTTGAACCACAAAATAGCATGGATCAGTTCAATCAGTATAAGATCGGCCGAATGTTTTTGTTTTGCGTGGGCCTTTTCGTGGGCAATAATGTAGTTACTCTGGTTGCCTGAAAGTTGCTTATCATTCAAGAAAATCCAGTTAAAGAATGAGAAGGCAGGCAGGTCGGGGCCAGCTAGCACATCAACGTGACCAATCTTTAGTTTGGTGCTTCGTTGTCGTAATAATATAATTCTAAAAATGACGATCAGCCCTTTCAGCAATACGAATGCTGCACCGGCAAAATATACTAGTAACCATATATTCGACAACAATGAATTGGATTCGTTTTGTACGGGTTGATTATTTTCAATCCCTACGGGTACGGATTGAAAATTTTCAACCCCGACGGGTACGGGTTGATAATCATCAACCCCATCAGGATAATTTTCAAATCCAACGGGTAAATTCACAACCGGCAAAACAAATGATAACAATAATCCCACGACCAGAAAGGCCCGATTCAAGCGAAAATGGATTTGTTTACGAAAAACGATCAGGTAAAACAAGATGAACAGGACAATAAGAGCACTGGCCTGAAGCAAATAATTGAATAATGGATTCATCAGCTCTTGTTTTTACGGTTCTTGATTTTAGATTTGAGCATCTTCTCCATCTCTTCGAGTTCTTCGAGACTAAACTGCTCATCTTCGGTGTAAAATGAAGCAAATTTTGAGAATGATCCCTGAAAGTAATTCCTGAGCACTCCATTGAATTGCCCTTTCAGGTAATCCTCACGCTTCACCAGCGGATAGTATTGCCGGTTATTGCCGTATTGCTTGAATCTGATAAATTCTTTTTCGATTAGTATTCTGACCATCGTTGAAATCGTGGTATAGGCTGGCTTCGGCTCTTCAAATGAGTCGACCAGTTCTTTTAAAAACGCAGTCTCCATCTCCCAGAGATGCTGCATAACTTGTTCTTCTGCTTTCGTGAGTGGCTTCATGACACCAAATGTAATACGAAAGTTTTAATAAAGCAACTAAAAAATAAGTAACGAGTTTAATTAATACGTAGGATGATTAAGGTTTTCAATGAACAGTGAACAGTTTTCAGCAAAAAATAAGTCATAAGTCTTCATTCATCCATCTTATTTGTGTCATGGGTTCCCCGATTATTTCGGGTGTAGGCATGGGTCTTCGGTCTTATTAAATTATATTTGTTCGTCCCCCACTAGACCAAATAATAAATAAGGTATGAACAAGTTCCATCGTCATCTCTGCGAAAGCAGGGACCTGATTGTGTTTTGTAATAAGTCTCTTTGGATTATCCTGCTTGTGTTGTTATTGCTGCCCATTTCTGGTTTTCCGCAATGGTCATCTGATCCCAATAATCCAATTGTCATTGAAGAGGCGAATGCAATTATCGACCCCGAAGTTAGAGTTGGTGATTCAATGTACTACTTCACCTGGGCGAAATCGAGTTCAAAAGGGAGTCAACGTTATCTGGCTGCCTACGATTTCAATGGTCACCCCCTGTGGGAAGTTCGTGATCCATACGATTCAGCTGATCCAGCTGCGCCAGGTAATTCAATAAGTTGGCAAAACATGTGGGTAGATAACGGGGGAAGTGTTTTGCTTGCCCAATTGATGAAAATGCGCTATGGAACGAAACTGTATGTGAATCTCGCCAAAATTAATCCGGTAGGTGAAACAGAATGGTCGACCGGTAAAAACTTCAATCTGGCCGGACTCGAATCACAACGGTTTCACCTGGTTGTAAATCAATACAATGAAGTCTTTTTTGCAATCAAGTCTTTTAACCAATCAGAGCGAAAAACCGACCTGAGTCTCTATAAGTTTGGGGCTGAGGGAGATTTTCATTGGTTTGTTGAACGGCTTTTCTATGAAGATTCAACAGTGGGATTAGACAATAACATTTCCCTCCTGCCGGATGATCTTGGGGGTTGTTTTATATTATACGGGATTGTAAACCAGGTGGCCAGAGAAAATGGCTATTCATTCATTGATTCGGAATTACGACTTGAGTATTTAAATGCCAGTGGCCAGAAACGCTGGGATCGTCCTCAAATAGTATATGAACAAAATGGAAAGTTTTTCTATCCAAAAGGTATCATGGACGAGGATGGCGATATCTATGCCATTTGGAAATCGGGCAGTTATTTGATGCAAAAGATTGATCCGGATGGTTTTGGTTTATGGGACACTGCCGGGGTAGAAGTATTGTGGCAGAGTTGGCTTAGGGAACCGCTCTATTTCGATTTTGTCAATCGGGAAAAGATCAAGTTGGTTTGTGCAATCCATGCACAAGAATATGCGAAGGTTGTGGAGCAGAACATTAGCACTGGGGGTGAATTGCAGCATCAAAGAAATGGTAAGATATTGATGAATTCTCAACAGGGTGATTGGGTTGGTGCTGCACGAGTAAATACCTGTGGCGATACGACACTAGTCATCTTTGATTGCCTGAATCCAGACACTACGTCTGAAAAGCCATTTCAGACAATATATAATCTTTTTGATGTATTCGGTAATCCTCACTTGTTGTCTTCTCCCATCTTATATGAAAGGGAGGGTGGTGGACATTATCTAGTGGATGTCACGAAAGGTCAAAATGGACAATTTATTATGGTTTGGGAAAACAGGCCAACCCGGAAAATGAATATGTATGCACAAAACATCTTCACCGATGGCGCCATGGGGATCAGGAGTGCATCAGACAATCTGACCAAATTGCCAATTAATGACCCAAGTTTTTATTATGAACGAACTTCAAGAAGTCTTGTGTTCGATACTGAATTTCTGGGACAACCGTATTCAGTTTATAACTTGAACGGGCAACAAATCGCCAAAGGAACGGTAAAGGCGGGAGCCAACCGGATGCCATTACAATCTGGTCTTTTTCTTATTAGATTAAGGTTGAAGACAGGTGTTTATTTGTCAGGTAAGATTATAGTAGACTAGGTATGTAATCAGTTAATGGCCCGTCAGCCACATAACACCGACAACTGGACAACCGGAAAAAACCCACTTCCAACTCATTCTGGGTAGAAATCAGGAATTAACTTCTCAAATATCTCAACGAGTTCATTTGGTTTGAAGGGTTTTGCCAGGTGGTCATCCATGCCTGCGGCCAGGTATTTTTCTCTGTCGCCAGTAAGAGCATTTGCAGTGAGGGCTACAATAGGTATTGGCTTTTGATTGCTTGACTTCATCTCAATGTTTCTAATCAGAGATGTTGCTTCAATGCCATCCATCTCGGGCATTTGGATATCCATCAGGATGATATCGTAATTACCCTGTTCCAGCAATTGTACGCATTCTGAGCCATTTTTTGCCAAATCAACCTCATGTCGAAGATTTTGTAGATTAATCTGGGCCACTCTTTGATTTATCGGATTGTCTTCGGCCAATAATACCTTCAATTGTCTGCATTTGCGGTTGGTGTCTTCATTTTTATGCGCCTGGTTGTCTTGTATTTCCTGGTCTGTTTGCTTGCGAATTTTGCCAGTGAACCAAAACACCGATCCTTCACCAGGTTTACTGCTTACTCCAATCTCTCCATGCATCAATCTTGACAACTCTTTTGATATGGCCAAACCGAGACCAGTACCTCCGAATTTTCTATTAGTTGCCAGGTTTGCTTGTGAGTAGGCGTGGAACAGCTTTGGGATGTTCTCTTCATCAATACCAATGCCTGTGTCTTCAACTTCAAAGCGCAAATGAACCAGGGAATCATCTTGCTCGACAAGACTGACCAGAATATGAACATGACCTTCTTTAGTGAATTTGATCGCGTTGTTGGTCAGGTTGATCAGAATTTGCTTTAACCTGACTGGATCACCAGTCAATTGTATAGGCACGTCATCCGGAATGATGTATTTGAAATCGAGGTTTTTGCTTTTTGCTTTGTAATCCAGCAGAATCTTGGTGGAATTTAATACTTCTTCGAGCGAGAAAGGGATGTGTTCAAAATCTAGTTGTCCGGATTCTATTTTAGAGAAATCCAATATATCATTGATCAAGGTGAGCAGGCTTTCTCCAGAAGTTTCCATTATTTTCAGGTACTCTTCTTGCTGAGCATTCAGTTTTGTC
>CAYUGX010000038.1:0-21262 GCA_964444375.1 uncultured Porphyromonadaceae bacterium
GATCAAGTCGAATCTGTGTATAAAATGGCTGGGTAGAAATGCACCCTCTCCATCATAAATTGAAAAATTGCCACGAGAAAAGCCATACCACAGTAGAAATGCCCCTGTGAGTATCATGACCACAAAAATTGCCAGCATCTCGGTGCGCTGAGATTTAAAAAATCGAGCAGCTAGCCCTGTAATATCATATCTGGCGATAAGCCAGCGTCTCAAGCTCATCATTGTTTCTCCCGGGTCGGCTTCACGGGGACATTGTTCTGAACATTGTCCACAATAATAACACAACCAGGGCTCAAGCGTAGTTTCAATCCGTTTTTCAAGGCCCATTTGTAGTTGTCGCATCGATTTGCGTGGGAATCTGAATACGGCATCAGCATGCGGGCAGACTGTTGAACAGTCGCCGCAGTGGTAGCAATACTGAACATCCTCGGCTCCAAATCGGGTGAGCTCATTGATTAATTGTAAGTTAACTCGAATTGCCATTGGTTTTGGTTTATACGGTTTGATGTTGCTTGGCATTTGCTTCAATGTCACTCAATGAAATGGAGGATCGATGACCTCTTCCTTTTCCACTGGTGATGCTTCTGAGAACTCCAGCCGCAACAGCTGATGCTTGTGCGACTGTGTCAGGAATATCTTTAGGCCCCTGACACATACCCGCCACGAATATTCCTCCTTTTTCTGTGCCAGTTGGGTTGCCGTTGTAATCTAATTCTGAAAACCACCCATCGTCATCTGTTGTGATGCCCAACATCTGGGTAATGTCTTGTGTGCTTTTTGAAGGTACGAGGCCGATTGCCAGGATGACCATGTCGACTTCGAATTCAACCAGGCGATCGTTAATGATGTCTTCGCCCTTCACAATCAATTGTCCATTTCGTTGTTCGACTGAGGCAGTATGGCCTCTGACAACGAAGGTTCCTTCTTGTTTGATTCGATCTGCGAATTCTTCATAACCCTTGCCAAAGGCCCTCATGTCAATATAGAATTCGAAGCAGGAAACCGGTTGTATTTTCTCTTGAATTAGATGGGCAAACTTGAGTGAATACATGCAACAAACTCTCGAACAATAGGCATTGTATTTATGATTTCGTGAACCAACACAGTGAATGATGGCCACACTTTTGGGTGGTACCCCATCGGGTAAGAAAACCCATTCTTCTTGCTTTGTTTTGCGATTAAATTGTTTTGTTTTCGTGACTATTTGTCCTCCGGTGGAACCCGATGAGTTGGTTAACCTTTCAAATTCCAATGAGGTAAGCACATTGGGGTACAAACCATAGCCATATTGTTCAATGTCTTTTATATCAAGCATTTCATAGCCCGTGGCAATGATAATATTACCGACATCTACCTCTGAAATCGATTCTTTTTGAGACAGATCGATACAATCTTTCGGACACTTCTTGACACAAGCTCCACACTTTTCACCATTTGATTGGATATATCTGCAAGCATCACCATCAACCAGATAGGTGTTGGGTACGGCCTGGGGGAAGGGGATGTAAATGGCTTTCCGTTTAGATAGCTTACTATCAAACTCACTGTCAACGCTATCTGGACATACATTGGAGCAAATATCACAAGAAACGCAAGCTTCAGAATCGACGTATCTCGGGCGATGCCTTATTTTAGCCTGGTAAGCACCCGGGTTTCCACTGATTTCAATTAGTTCGGAGCAGGTCATCAATTCAATGTTCTCATGTTGACCCACCGAAACCATTTTTGGAGTTAGGATGCAGGCTGCGCAATCCAAGGTTGGAAAGGTTTTGTCAAACATCGCCATATGACCTCCAATAGTGCCTGTACGCTCTACCAGATAGACTTTCTTCCCTGCGTTGGCAATTTCTAATGCGGCTTGGATGCCAGCGATGCCGCCACCGATCACCAAAGTTTTCGGATTCACTGGATTCCCTTCACCGACCGCTGCCAGAGAGAATGGTACATCAAGGTGGGCACAATATACGGTGGCTTTTGCCCGGTCAAGGGCCAATTCACCAACCGCACCATGTTCTTTGAATGAAGCTAACTTGACTTCATCTGGATCAACTCCAGCTAAGCGCATGGCCTTTGTAAATACGGGCTTGAAATAGCCGGGTAAATCACCTGCTATGACAATCCGATTGATTTTTTTTTCTTTGATCAAAATAGCCAGGTCTTCAGCGACCAGACTTGGTCTGATACCCATGTCTTCCACCCATCCAACGTCTGGTAAATTAGATGCGTATTTGGCTACTGCATCGGTGCTAATGTTGGTGAGCGCTTCAATTTGGCAGAAAAATATTCCTGTTTGCATGGACCTTTTTCTTTGTGTTTAACAGTTTGTTTGCTTATTGATTGACTTCCATCACATTGGGAATTCGGCTAGGTCCCAGTTCGGTGATGGTTTCAGTGAAACTATCGATGAGTTCTGCAAAGAGTTTTCCTTCGCTGGCACTGATCCACTCAAGTCTGATTCGATCAGTATTTATACCCATTTGGCCAACGTATTTTTTAAGTAATTGAAACCGCCTCATGCAGTTGTAATTACCTTCTTGATAATGGCAATCACCAGGGTGACAACCACAGATTAGAACGCCATCAGCACCGTTCTTTAATGCTTGTAATACAAAGGTGGGTTCGATTCGTCCTGAGCACATCACTCGAATCGGTCTGACATTGGCCTGGTACTTCATTCTTGAAGTTCCGGCTAAATCGGCACCCGTATACGAGCACCAATTGCATAGAAAAGCTACAATTTTAGGTTGGTATTCCATGAGTTTAGCTTACACGAAGACTGTTCAACAATAAGGAAGCAGGGGGAGGCAAATCAAATAGCGCCTTCCCATTCAATAGTGAGCGAACGATTGATCAGCAATAGGTTTGCTTGGTGATTGTCATGAGCTAGTGGTCACCTGGAATAGAACTTTTGGTGAACCATACGCTGTCTGGATCGGTATGATTCCGTTTGCTTATTTGATAATTTGGAATCAATACCATTGCATAAACCGATTAAAAAAACCGGCAAGCCCTTTAAAGGGGCATCGTCTAATTGGCTGCTAATCAGAACATTTTAATGATCTGCTGCTAGTAACCAATACAGCTCAAGAAGCTTTAATCGTGGCAATTAAGCTTTAACTGTTACTAAATTAACACAGAAACTTCACATGGCCAAGCACTTGTGTGATTATTTTAACACTAGTGTTATATTTTTCGCGGAACTAACAGGTGATTCAGTATTCCTGCTAAAGATAGAAAGGTAAAAAGGAAGAGATCAAGGCGAATTCCAAGGACGTGATCTGGAACCAGATTGCTTATGGATAACAAGAAAACAATCAGAGCCACAAAGGACAGGGGTATCATAAACCATCCCAATTGTCGATTGCTGAGTACCCCCAGAAGAATCATGGGTCCCATTAATGCCGTACCGGCAAAACTTACACGAGCCAATAGAACAATCTGATCACTTACAATCAATGAAAATGACAATGCAATGACAGAGAAAATACCGATTCCAATTTTAGTGATACGCATGACTTTTTTTTCATTGCCCTTAAGCAAGCCCCGCAGTTCAGAACCCAGTGCAAATATTTGAGCGTTTGTAGTTGATAATCCAGCTGCAATCAATCCGATCACAGCCAAAGCGGCGACAAAACCCGACTGATCATGAAGAAAGGCCTGGGCAAAAAACTCGTCTTTGGTGTTACCCGCGTACTGATCAGCCCCATACAGGCCAATAAACAGGGTGGGTAAAATAACCAGAATGGCGAATAGTCCAAGACTGACCGCCATGTAGTGGGTTGATTTCAGACTCTTCATGACTATGATACGGGTTGTGAACTGAGGCTGAGTGACTGGAATCATGACGATGGCAATCATTGAAGCAATTAAAAACTGCGGAGTCAGCAATCCATTTGGTCCTGGTGTGGAAAGCAGACGCTCATCAACTGCTTTTATACCTTCAAACATTGATTTGATCCCACCGAAATGGGAAAGGCAGACCATTCCAATGATCCAAATCACCATTAGGAGCAGTAAGGCCTGAATTGCATCACTGAATATGATGGCTTTAAGTCCGCCAATTTCACTGTAAATCAGCATAATACCAACAATAATTGATGCCCAGGCCCAGGCAGGCAATGAATTAGGAAAAGCCGCCTGAAGGAAGATGGCTATCCCCTGAATCTGGATTCCAACATAGGGGATCAGGAAAAGGAACGCGCTGAGAAAAATCACATAGCCGGCATACTTATTCCCATAGGTTTTACCAATGAGTCCGGCTACCCCTGCAAATCCCAGGGCTTTGACTCGTTTGCGAATATGAAAGGCAAACCAAACCAGGAAAAAGACCATGACGCCATCCGACAAAGCCAGAAATATCCAGGCTCCAATCCCTTGCAAGCGGAAAAAATCAGGCATACCCAGAAAAGTGAATGTGCTGAACAGGGCAGCAGCATAGGTGAGCAAACCGAGTAACAATCCAATATTCGAGCCGGCCAACATGAATTCTTCGGCTGATCGTCCTTTCTTAAATGATTTTAACGAGGCGAGAACAAGTAATCCAACGTATACTGCTCCAAGAATCCATATCCATGTTTTCATGCCTGTTTCTCCTCTTCTTTTCTACCGGGATGAACTTTGGTGCCAACCCAGGTAAGGGCAACCAAGGCTACGGTAATCAGGAAGCTCGACCACAGCGAGTAGGGGATGCCTATTAGTTCTGGCTTGAATTGCCCTTGTGGAATTATGAGCGGGGTGAAAGAAATGATGGTCAGTATGCAGAAGACGACCATGCAAATTTTCCAGGCATTTTTTTTCATGGGAGTGTTGTTACTGTTATCCAGTTATCCAGTTATCAGGTTATCCGGTTGTCTAGTTATTCGTTTGGGTTTGTTATATTGCAAGGTAGGTAATTTTTTTACGGTACTGTATTTAATTAAGCGACGAAGCATGCAGGGTTTTAATTTTTTCACTCCCACCCGGATCGTATTTGGCAGTGGCCGGATCTCCGAAATTAGCCAGCTCATTCTTGCAGATTATCGCCGTATTCTGTTGGTGTCAGAGCGTAATTTGGCAAACAATACACCCGTGGTATCGCGTGTTAAGGAGATCGTATCCAATTCTTGTCAGGTAGAGCTGTATTTGGATATTGAGGAGAATCCTTCATTTGAATCGGTTGAGAAGGGTGGTCTACTGGCTCGCGAAAAGAAAATTGATCTGGTCATTGGATTGGGTGGCGGTTCCCCCATGGATGCCGCCAAAGGAATCGCCATGGTGGCTACGAATGACTATCCCCTGGTTGATTTAATTTCAATGAAAAACCTACCCGAGACTCCTTTACCGGTGTTTTGCATACCCACTACCGCTGGTACCGGAAGTGAAGTGACGCCCTACGCCGTATTTACAGATCGTGAAGGAAAGAATAAATGCGGCTATGGAGATGATGGCATTTTTCCAAGGGTAGCTCTTATTGATCCTGAGTTGACATATAGTATGCCAAAATCAGTAGTAGTAAATACGGGCCTTGACGTACTGACGCATAGCATCGAGGCATTCTTGTCAACCCAAGCTTTTCCGATGAATGATCTCATTGCATTGGAATCCATCCGGGAGGTTATTAAACATTTGCCCGCAGCAGCCAGAAAGGACCATGAAGCTATGAGTGCAATGGCTTATGCTTCGATGCTGGGAGGAGTGGCGATAACCCATGGGGGAACGATATTGCTGCACATCATGGGCTATCCATTGACTGTATATCACGAAATCCCGCACGGGAGGGCGAATGCCATTTTACTGCCAGCTGTGCTGGATTATCTTCGAGAAAATGGGACAGCTAGACCCAGAATTGAGCTCATAGATGATTTGTTCAAAGCTAACGGAGGCGTTGAACAATTCGTCAATAGCCTTGACGTTTCTACACAATTGCGGGACTATGGAATCGATCCAGCTGCTATCCACACTTTTGCTGAAAAGGTAATTATTAAGGGGGATATTGCGATTACTCCGGCTCAGGTGAGTGAGGAGGATATTGTAGAGATCTATCGTAATAAGTATTAGATTGAAGTGGAGCCACCAACATGACAGCCCGACAGCAAAGTGCGTCACCTCGTGTCACCTCGTGTCACCTTGCATCACCAATTAAACCGGTGTTACTCCTTTTTTCAGAATGATGTTTCCGTATTTAGCGGTTTCGCCGGTCATGACCACAGCGAAGGCCTTCTTTGCCCGTTCATAAAAGGAAGATCGTTCAACTCGTTCAATGGGTGCAACATTGGGATTGGTTATCTGAATGGCTTCGAGATATCCTCTTTCAACTTGTGGGTCAAGGGTATCGCCTTCAACAGCAGCCATCATAGCCAGGGGACAATCGACATACGAATCGAGTTCGAAAAGCGGCAGAATTCCTTCGAGTAAATCGGTAATTTTGATGCCATCGGCGCGAATTACGTAAGGGTTCATTGAATCGCCGGGGAAATGGGCGTCAGCCAATACGAGTTCATCGCCGTGGCCCATACGTGCCATTACTTCGAGCAGTTCTGGGCTGATCAGGGGAGATATTCCTTTGAGCATGGTGGTTGATTTAGTTTTGCACTGTAAAAGTAGCAAATAATGGCAGGCTATTTAAACGACACATTCCTGGGCATGCCGTTGTAATAGAACCACTGATATCCTGACAACTTCAGGTTCTCTTTCTTTCGGAGGAAGCGATCATTGTTAAAGTTCTTTTGGTAGTGCCACCAGGCTTTGATAGGATGATTCCCTCTACGGAGCCAATTATACAGGTTGGGATCTGAGCCCCCATTGGATCCTGAAAAGATGGGAACAATTTCCACTGGTCCTGCTGCAGCTAAATATTTTAATCGTGCACGCTGCATTCCATAATGGTAGAGGTTCAGTGATCCATTTGGTTCCATATCCTGATACACTGCATAGTAAATACGATCCACTTTGGGTGTTAATTTTTTAGCGTGTTCTTCATCGAGCCATCCAACGTACACTTCCACATCAGTTCCTGGAAGTTCATTTGCCAAACTCCGCAGGCCTCTGACAAATCCCATAACATATTGAAAAGCTCCTTCCTGGTTGCATGGAAATCCGGCAGGTGCTAAAAAACGAGTGCAATAGTATTCTTTTGAGGGGATTTTGTTCCAGAATTCAAATTCTATGTTGTAGGCATCAATTCGGGCATCCACATGGGTTTTGGGATCAGTATTGTAGGGATGGATGTTGGTTTTAAAGTTTCTAAACGATTCGGAGGCTGCCCCGAAATGTTTAATATAATACTCCTGGCGCGCATAGGTGATGAAACGACGAAGATTTTCACGGTTCTCGAGAATATTGAAATCGATTTCATCGAGTTGATAAAAAGTCAATGCATTGGTGCCGGTGCGTTGACAAAAATCAAGAAGCTTGAATTCTTGTTCTTCATTTCCGAGAATTTCATTGAACTGGGCCACGTACAATCCATGTCTTTCCTGTGCCGTTACAGCCAATGTGGAGAGTGCAGTGATAAGAATAATCAGTTTTCGCATCGGCGTGAAAATAGCGATTTTTTTTACACTGTCGTTATTCGCCGATATCGAGAATTTCCTTTCTTGATTTGATCTTAAGTTTAGAATATATGTTGTTGATGTGTGATTTTACGGTGCTGACACTCACTGCACATTCGTCGGCAATTTCTTTGTTGCTTTTGCCTTCTTTTAAAAGCGCGAATATGTTTCGTTCCTGTATGGTCAAAGCGGCTATGGGATTTTTTTGGTTTTTGCGTTTTAATAGAAAAACAAAGGTCGACAATGCGATCACCAGAATCGCAACTATTGGCAATCCTATCCACAACATCATGGAGGAAGAATTTCTACCCTCCTTTCCGGCCTTGTGGAGGGCATATTGGGCAATAAGTGGATGTGAGCAAGTATCGGCAAAGGAAAGCAGACGCTCATTGACTGCTTCACGGATGAATTCCCGGTTTCTTGACGATCCATAATAGTCAAGGGTGTCGAGCAAACTAGCGATATCATTGATTTCAGCCAGCAAGGCATTTGGGGAATGCCCTTCAATTTGCTGAAAATTGATGAGTTTCTCGCCCGAATCGATGGTTATAGCTATTTCGGCATTCTTGCGAGCAAGAAGGAAGACATGATTGTGATCTTTTCCGCCGATGATAAGTGATGCTGGGGGGTCATCTTTTTTTGAAAAATGAATGCGATAGAATTGATCCTTGTCGGGTAATAAAGTAGTGCTGAAGAAGAATGTACCCTCTTCGCCAATTGCTGCCCGTTCAATGATATGTTCATAGCTGATGGTGTGTAAGTCAGTGAATTGGGGAATGGCAGATAAATAGGCCATTGGTTCCCATCTTGCGGTGTCTAGATCAATCCTGCCCGAAATCGTGTTTTGTGCAGGCAGGATTGATCCGGCGAGAAGCAGAAATGCTACAGTAATGCAGCCCTTTTGAAAATGCATGAAACTATTTGATGGTCTCACTCTCAGCTGATTTGCGGTAATTGGTTTTTAGAGTTTTCTCAATCTCGGCTGCTGGCAGAACATCGGCTCGGGCATTAAAAACCTGAGAGCTGTTAATCACGATTCGTCCCTTGGCCTGTTTCGGGGAAATACGAATAATCCAATCCCCATGTTTCGGATTCCGGAAGGATTTTCGCATTTCGCCATTAACCTCCTCATATATTTTGGTTTTACTTCCCATTTTGACCTTGGTATCGGTTTTAATGGTGTAATTGCCCATTACTTTGCCATCTGGATTAAGCAATTCGATCAGTGCGGAGCCTTCATTCAGGGAGCTTTTAATAGCAATAGATAAGAAGTTGTATTCGTCATTGGCTTCTATGGTCACCTCAGTTTTGGTGGATTCACCATCCATTGCGATGGTTTTTTGACGCTCGAGTCGGGCATATTCTTGTGCCAGGACGGTACTTGCAGCAAGTCCTGCAAACAGGACTATGCATAGTGTGATTTTAATTGCTTGCTTCATAACTTGAAAATTAAAGATTTGCATTTGAATTGTCAAGTCAAAGCTACAATCACCCTTGAGGGATAAGAAATTATACAGGGTGGAAAAGGGGACGACAAAAGATTGAAATAAGATCATCCTATACCCAAATCCCCCAATCCACTACTCCACCCATTCCACCAATTGGTCAAATTCACTTAACGGCCTTCTTATAGGCTTCCTCTCCGCCGACAACTGGTAATGTCAATTCCGTCCCATCCAGATAAACTGTCAGTTCAGTACCGGGTTCGGGCCAGAGGGTGAAGTTGCTGTCGCTTGAGAAAATCATCAGACCGATTTGTTGACCGGCCTTAATGACCTGATCATCTGGTTGTAAATCGAAAGTCATTTCGTAATACTGACCAGGTACCAGTGGTTCGCTATCCGTTAGGGATTTATAATTCTGAAGATCAGCCCAACCCCGTGTGATGACATTGTCTGTTATTTTTGCGTTACGGGTGTTCCAGGGCAGGCTGACCAGCCATACTGAAAGATTGACTGCTGGTTTGCTGCTGGCGGCTTTGATCTTGATGGATGAAATACCAGAGAGGTGCAAGTCTTCTTTGAGGATTGGTGTAACAAACATCAAGCGGTGGGTAGTCCACTCAGTGGCTGCCAGGGTAGATCCGCTGAAATGTACATTATCGATGAGCGTTTCAGGTGCCTGATAACCCGGCCTTTTAGTCAGCAAGTTGCCAGCACGTGGAGCTCCTCCTTCGAGATACAGTGTTACATCTTTCGCCTCTGGATTGGGATAGTCAGCATAGGGTGTGGGCTTGTTTCTTTCTCCATCTTCACGAACGATAAAGGCATTGGGTCCTTCCATTATTCCGTTTTCTACATCGTGCAGGTAGCGTACAAACCATTTATTCATCATTTCTCTAGGTGGTTCTCCACCGTGGCCACCCTGGTGATAATATATTTTGGTTGGTAAACCCATTTCCTGGGCCTTTTTATAAATACGGTATGAATGCTCAGGAACAACATTCCAGTCATTGAATCCATGGGCCATCAGCATAGCGCATTTCATCGGCTCCATGTCATTGATATAGTCTCGTCCGGCCCACCAGTCGTTATAGTCCCCTTTGACCCGGTCGAAATTGGCTTGCATGTCTTCATCGCGCACATTGCAATCGCACCACTCGTCACGAGCTGGATTACTGTGGATGAATTCATACAACACATCGATGTCTTCACCTAACCATCCGCCTGGGTGCCGAATTAATCCGTTGGTCCTGTAGTAATGGTAATAGGAGGTATTGGGGGCAATCGGGATGATCACCTCAAGGCCTTCTACACCTGTTGTGGCTGCCGCCAGGGGCAACGTACCATTGTATGAAGTACCGGTCATCCCAACCTTGCCAGTGGCCCAGAACGCTTTGACTTCTTCATCATTGTCTACTTCGGTATAGCCTTTGGCTCTACCGTTCAGCCAATCAATGACGGCTTTGGGTGCTAATGATTCGTTGTCTCCTCCGACTGTTGGGCAGCCCTGTGACAAGCCCGTACCGGGTGAAGATGAATGTACAACGACGTAGCCATGAGGAACCCAGGCTGAGACATGCGACCGTGATATAATGGGTCGATTGTTCCTGGGCTTCAGCGGTGGAAACAAGGTACGTTCAGGAGGGGTTTCACCCAATTCCTGACGTGGATTCCAGAAATAGGCCTTATTAGTCGTACCTGTTCCGGCGAAATAGGGACTGGTCGCATAAATAACCGGTAATTTCAGTCCGTTTTCAGTTTGAGCCGGACGCGTAACATCAACATGGACTCGATCAAGTTTTCCGTCTCCGTCTGTATCGAACTCAGTTTCGACAAATAAATCATGTTTGATCCAGGATTCTGGATCATTAAACTCAGGTACCACCTGTGTCATACCGTCTTTAATAATGGGGCTGACTTTGTCTTGAGCCAGTATCGGTCCGGCTAAGACCATAACGACTAAGGCCAGTGTAGTGAATGATTTAATTGTGTATTTCATGTTTCAGTGTTTAGTATATAGCTATGCAATGTTAGCAACAATTTTCTATTCAGGTAGTACCGGAATTAGCACAAAGCTATACTTATATAACATATCACCGGTGAGTTGATACTTCTTTTGAGGTTGTGCCCACCAGCTGTCATCGCCTCCGAGTCCTCTCTGAGCCAGGTCAATATTTAATTGCACCAAATCTCGTTCTTTGATATCAATGGTGTGTTTGTTGTGATTTCCGGGGTAATCCATACCACTCGTGGTATCAAATTGTTCATTCTCCATGTGCAGGGCACTAAAACCGATCCCCTGCCGGATGTCGCTGGCACAAACTTTTATACCGAAACCTTTCTTATCCAAAACACTAAACCATCTAACGTCGGTACGATACCCATTTTCCTGAGGTCTGATATAGGGTACGTACATATCTGAAACTTGAGTTTTGTATATATCAATAAAAGCAGCTGCTTTTCGGTCGCTGTAGTTCTCCCAAGGTCCCCTGCCATAATATGTGAGTTGATCATATTTCCCAGGTAACTGCATGCGCATGCCGATGCGTGGAATATCTGCAGAATAGTTTGTTTCATGCAAGGTGTTGCTAACGGTGATAATGCCGTTTCCATCGATTTCGTATAGACTTTCAAAAAATGTGTCAACTCCTGGTAAACTATACACAATGAATATAGTGGCCAGGTTGTCTTTGGTTCTCTCAGCGCTGATTTCAGCAACTGCAGATTCAAGGCTTGCCCGCTTCCATTCACTATTTTTAGTAGGCATTTTATTTCCGAAATCATTATCCGTTGGTGCCCGCCAGAAATTTGGTTTTGGTCCATTTTCGTCTTGAATCAATTCTTTCCCGAACGACTTCCATGAAGTGATCTGGCCCTTTTCTTTGTTGATCTGAATCTGGAAGTTGGGATTCCAAACTAAGATTCCCTCATCGTCTTCAGCCAGGTGAAGCTTCTTGCCCTGGTCAAAGTGTTCTTCATCAGCCTGATAGAGCTGAGGCAATGCGATTTGTTCCGCGGCCAATACATGACCGGGTTTGAGTAATCCCCATTCACGCTGTAGCGTGGCCTTGATTTCAACATAGTATTCAGTGTTTTTCTGAATATCAATACCTGTCAGAGGCATCCGAATGAGTTTTCCTGTATGCGGTTCAATATCCAGGCTGACGAAACTCTGTCGTTTTAAAACTTGTCCATTGGCTTTAACAACTGCCTGAATATCAAATTCTCTGAGATTGGTGAAGTCATACAGATTTTCTACCAAAATACGCAGTTCTTTATGCCGGTTTATCCCCTGAGCTTTAAAATTGATGTATTCGTGGGCTTTCTTGACTTCGAATAAGGCGGGTTGTGGACTACGGTCGGGAAATACAATCCCGTTATTTAAGAAGGTATCATCTGATGGCATGTTTTCACCGTAGTCTCCCCCATAGGCGTAATACTTTTCACCTTCTTCATTGGTTTTCCATATGGATTGGTCTACCCAATCCCAGATAAAGCCGCCTTGCAGGTTGTCGTATTGTTCAATGATGTCCCAGTAATCCTGGAAGTTGCCGGTGCTATTTCCCATGGCATGGGCGTACTCTGATGGGATGTACGGTCGGTCGGTCAAGTTCTTTCCGATTAGCTCAAATGTTGCCGGGGAGGGATATTGGGGCACAATGATATCGGTATTCCAGTCCATGTCGAAAATGTTTCCATCGTAGTCTTTATACGGACGTTCATATTGTACGGGCCTTTTTTGGATGTCATGATCTTTCATGGCTTTGTAGCCGGCATAAAAGTTCACGCCATTACCACCTTCATTCCCCATTGACCAGATGATGACTGATGGGTGGTTCTTATCTCTTTCAACCAAACGTACCATGCGATCTACGTGCTGTTTTTCCCATTCTGCTTTCTTTGCCAGCGAATACTTACCATAGTACATTCCATGTGATTCGATATTGGCCTCATCAACCACATAGATACCATGCTCGTCGCAAAGTTCATAAAATCGCGACACCCGGGGATAGTGGCTCAGGCGTGCCGCATTGATGTTGTTTTCTTTCCACAACCTGATGTCTTTCAGCATCAGTTCTTCGCTCATCACATGTCCGGTTTCGGGATCTGTTTCCTGGGTGTTGACACCTTTCAGGGTGATTCGTTGTCCATTGACCAGCAACAAGCCGTTCTTTATTTCAACCGTTCTAAAGCCGATTTTGAGGCTGGGTTCTTCAAGTACAGTTCCGTCGCTTTCAGTCAGTTTCAGTTTGAGGGTATACAGATTGGGATGTTCAGCCGACCATTGCTTGACATCCGGCAGGGTAGTAAGAAAATAGATTTCTTTGGTTTCTCCAGAAGTTAGTGAAATGTTTCGGGCTTGTTCAGCAACGATGATGTTGTTGTTGTTGAGGATTTCGTACTTAATAATTAATGCCTGGAGGTCCCCGCCTGCGCGGGGATGACCTTCATTATCATGCTGATTAGATAATGAGATCTCTAACTCGAAGACGCCATTTTCATAAGCGCCATCTAGGACAGCTTTTACTTCGAAATCTGTAATTCTGGTTTTTGGTTGGGCATAGACAAATACACTGCGTTCGATACCTGAGATACGCCAAAAATCCTGGCATTCAAGGTAAGATCCATCGGTCCACCTAAATAGTTGCAGGGCAATAGTATTGCGACCCTTCTTTGCATAGGGGGTAATGTCGAATTCTGCCGGTAGTTTACTGCCTTGCGAATAGCCAACGAAGTCTCCATTGATCCAGACAAAGCCGCCTGATTTCATGGCACCGATGTGTAAAACAACCTGGCGGTCTATCCAATGGCCATCCAGTTCAAAATCTCTTCGATATGAACCTACCGGATTATATTCGTGTGGCACTTTACCGGGATCCGAAGGGTATCTTCCTTCAATAAAACTCATTTCATCTGAAATGGGCGCTTTAAAATCGGCAAATTCATATTGATGGTTGACATAAATGGGAATACCGTAGCCCTCTACTTCCCAGTTTGAGGGAACCTTGATCAAATCCCAGTTGTCAAGTTTTATTTGCGGATTCATGAAGTCTGTGGGACGATCTTTGGGTGACTTAACCCAGTTGAATTGCCATTTACCGTCTAAAGAGAGCAGGTAATCCGGATCAGGATTTACCCATGCGTGGGCGGGCATTTTGTTGAATTCGATGACTTCAATGTTTTCTACATAGTGCCATGGGTTCTCGACAGGATCCACAACCTGGGCTTTCAGTGATCCGATAATCAGCAGTAGAATGATAATTCCGGCAAGCTTTCTCATAGTTGGTAATTTTGGTGCGAAGATAAAACACCGGATTTAATATCCGGAAGATTATAAAATTAATCAATCTATGCCGTACTTTTAATCTATGAAAGAATGACCACCAATGATATTTGACATGAAAGGAATCAGGATAGTTTTATTTATAGGGATATTGGGACTCGGTATATCGTGTCAATTGAGCGACAATGGCTTGCGACCAAAAGACAAGCCGAATATTATCTACATTCTGGCGGATGACTTAAGTTACCGGGATTTAAGTGTTTACGGGCAGGAGCGCTTTTCTACTCCGCATCTTGATCTTTTGGCGATAAATGGTGTTCGCTTTACTCAAGCCTATGCTGCTGCACCTGAATGTGCTCCATCTCGTGGTTGTTTGATGACCGGTTTGCATACTGGACATGGCCCAATCCGGGTGAATGCAAGTGCACGGGGTGGACAGGAAAACCTGCGAGATGAAGATCTGACCATTGCAGAAGTCTTGCAAGAGGCCGGGTACTCTACAGGTTTTGCAGGTAAGTGGGGTATCGGGTTGCCCTATACCGAAGGTGTCCCCTACAAGCAAGGTTTTGATTTTAGTTTCGGGTATTACGATCAGGGCAGGGCGCATACTTTTATCCCCTTGTATCTTTGGGAAAACGATAGTATCATTCATTATCCTGAAAATGAGAATTTTGATATGCCAAAGAGATATAACCAAAGAATCATTTTCAATACCTATGATGAAGAAGGCCGGCTGTTTATTGAAGAGCTTGATGATCCCTATGGTTTCACCTATTCAGACAATGAAATCAATAAAGCAGCATTCCGGTTTCTAATGGAAAATGACCCGAAGAAGACCGGTAAACCTTTTTTTCTGTATTACGCTACTCAACTTCCTCATGGACCGGTTATCATTCCTGATCTGGGTACAATGCAGGAACCCGATAGTATTTTTCAGAAAACCAGAGAATGGGCAGCCATGGTGATGAAGCTGGATTCTTTTGTGGGTGAACTGGTGGCGTATTTAAAAGAAGCCGGAGAGTATGACAACACCGTTATTTTCTTCTCATCTGATAACGGGTATTCTATGTGCGGTTATATGAATCGGGGTAACATGCCTACCTGGTACGACGATCCCTGGTTGAAGAATAAAGGACCTTTTACAGGAGGTAAATTTTCTGCCTTGGAAGGAGGTATTCGGATTCCATTTTTCGTCAGCTGGCCAGCACAATTTAAGCCTGGAATTGTTACTAATCCAGTATGGTTACCTGATTTTTTTCCAACGGCAATCAGTTTAGCCGGGATGAATCCGGATACTTATCCGAGTGATGGTGTGAATTTACTACCTGTCTTGACAGGCCAGCCAGCAGATTTTGAAGGACATAAGTACATGTATTTTTCAAAGCAGCGTGAACAGGCAATCCGGATGGGTCCCTGGAAAGCCTACCGGAAAAATCCGGAAAGTCAAACCAGGCTCTATCTGATTGAGGAAGATACGTATAGCGAAAGGGATCTTGCCCTCCAGTATCCCGAGGTAATTCGAATAGTAGATAGTCTGATGGATACAGTACATGAACCTCACGAATGGTATTGGAATCCATGGGAAACCAAGGAGGAGTTTAATGAGAAGCGAAAAAAAGCAGTAGAAACCGGAAATAAGCTACCTTCTTATCGGCCAAATGGAATGGGTATTTTCCCCTGGAACGAGAAGGCAAGTCAATCAAACTAAATGTAGTGCTATGAAGAAGAGTTTTAATACCGTCTGTTATGTTCTGAGTGTAGTCTTGTTGATGGGCTCCTGCACCAAAGGGGATAAACCCAACATTGTTTTTATCCTGATAGATGACCTCGGGTGGTCAGATTTACCGTGCTATGGAAATAATTTTAATGAGGCTCCGAATATTGACCAATTGGCAGCTGACGGAATTCGCTTTACTGATGCCTATGCAGCCTGTCCTGTTTGTTCTCCTACACGTGCAAGCATACAGTCTGGTCAGTACCCTGCACGAGTCGGGGTGACCGATTTTATCACCGGTCATTGGCGACCGTTTGAAGAAACCATCGTACCGAAGAACCGAACCCAGTTCTTGCCAACTCAGATCGTCACACTGGCTGAATCTTTAAAGGGTGCGGATTATAGAACCGCCTATTTTGGCAAGTGGCATTTAGGTAGAGAAAAAGGGCAAACCCCCGGTGATCAAGGCTATGATGTCTTTCATGAATATGCAGGGGGTGGATTTTATTCCCCCAGGTTCTTGCCACCATTGAATGAGCCAAATGAGGGACGGCTAAGCGAAATTCTCACTGATTTAAGTATCGATTTCATTGATGAAAACAAAGATGATGCATTCTTTCTCTTTCTGGCCCATTATGATGTGCATGTTCAATTAGACGCTGATCAAAATCTAATTGGAAAGTATCTGGCTAAACCAAAAGCTGATGATTATCCGAGCAATGCTGTATATGCTGCCATGATAGAGCACGTAGACAAAAGTGTGGGCCGTATTGTACAAAAGCTGGAGACTTGCGGGATTTCAGAGAATACTATGTTGATTTTCTATTCTGATAACGGCGGGTTGGTTAGCCGCTTTGATAAAATTCCTTTACTGGCTGAAGGCAGTTTGGCAGTTTATGAAGATTCACCACTGAAATATATAGCCACTTCAAATGCCCCACTCAGAGCAGAAAAGGGGACCGTCTATGAAGGGGGAATCAGGGAACCATTGATCATAAAATGGCCGGCAAAAATAAAATCTGGTTCAGTAAACCCAACACTGGTTAGCAGTGTTGATTTTTATCCCACATTTTTGGAAATCGCTGGTCTAAGTGGTCCACAAGATCAGGTATTGGATGGGATATCATTGCTGCCAACGATTCTACAGAATGGACTAGATATGGACAGAACCCTGTTTTGGCACTATCCGGTGTATCATCACGATGTACCCTCGGGAGCAATTCGAAAAGGTGAATGGAAGTTGATCGAAAATCAGGTGGATAACAGTTTGGCCTTGTACAATTTGCAATATGATTTAAGTGAATCAAACAATTTGATCGATCAAAATCCTGATGTAGTTGATGAACTGTACAAGGCCCTTAAAAATTGGCAAAGGGAGGTCAAAGCAGAATTTCCCATACCGAATCCGAATTTCAATCCGGAGAAAAGACAAGAATGGGGTCGGCATCCTGATCGAAAGTAAGAGGGAGAAACATCAACTTTACAAAAAGAGCCAGGCAAGTTAACTCAGCGGGAAATGATACTTCAAAAAAAGTATGCATAGATTAATAAGTGTATGACGTACTTTTATACTTTTGTAAACGAACTCAAGGCAAACAGAACCCAAGACTATGAATAATAGTAAGAAGATGGAAGTTTGGTTTCTCACGGGAAGCCAACACCTATACGGACCCGAAACACTAGAGCAGGTGGCAAGGGATTCTGAAATGATCGTAGATGGTTTAAACAATTCAGTTTATATTCCACTAAGGGTAGTTTTCAAACCGGTTCTCAAAACACCCGAAGAAATCACAAATGTCTGCAAAGAGGCAAACAACGCAACACATTGTATTGGTTTAATTACCTGGATGCACACATTTTCGCCTGCCAAGATGTGGATCGCTGGTCTGAAAACATTGAATAAGCCCATTGTTCATCTGCATACCCAATTCAAACGCGAGATTCCGTGGGATAAAATCGACATGGATTTCATGAACCTGAATCAGTCGGCTCATGGTGGACGTGAATATGGGTTTATGCTAAGCCGGATGCGCATCAATCGCAAAGTGGTGGTAGGCTTCTGGCAGGATGAGTCGGTGCAAAATCAGCTTGCGGTATGGATGCGATCAGCGGCCGGCTGGTATGCCCTGCAAAATTTAAAAATTGTTCGTTTCGGGGATAATATGCGTGAAGTTGCTGTGACCGAGGGAGACAAGGTTGAAGCCCAGATGCAAATGGGCTTTTCTGTCTACGGTTATGGTGTTGGTGATTTGGTTGCCTGCATCAACAAGGCTTCTGATGAGCGCATAGCCGACCTGCTGAAGCAGTATGCCCAGGATTATACTGTATCTCCAGACATTCAACCTGATGGTAAGCATTATGATTCGTTAAAAGAAGCTGCCAGAATTGAAGTCGGTATGCGGGATTTCCTAGAAGAGGGTGGGTTCAATGCATTCACCAGCAACTTTGAAAATTTGCACGGTTTGGCTCAATTACCAGGTCTTGCAGTTCAAAGATTGATGCGAGATGGGTATGGTTTTGGTGCTGAAGGAGACTGGAAAACCGCGGCCCTGGTGCATGCTGTTAAGGTGATGGCAGAAGGTCTCGAAGGCGGTACTTCATTTATGGAAGACTATACCTACCACATGCAACCCGGTGGGTCGCAGGTACTGGGTGCACATATGCTTGAAGTTTGCGAAAGCATCGCGGCAGCGAAACCCAGGCTCGAAATACACCCACTGGATATTGGCGGAAAAGCTGATCCCCTCAGGTTAGTATTTAATGTTCCTGCCGGAGCAGGACTGAATGCCGCCCTCATGGATATGGGTAATCGTTTCCGCCTGGTTGTGAATACCGTTGATGTTGTCATTCCGCCAACTAATCTGCCTGAACTTCCAGTCGCAAGGGCCTTATGGGAGCCCCATCCAAATCTTGAAATTGGGGCGGCTGCCTGGATCTATGCCGGTGCTGCCCACCATTCAGTATTTTCAATGGCTATTACTCCTGAGTACCTGGAGAACCTAGCCGAAATGGCCAACATTGAGATGCTCCTGATTGATGAGAAAACGAGTATCTCAGAATTTAAGAAAGAGCTCCGTTTGAATGAAATCTATTATCTGCTCCAGCGGTAGCACTCTGAAGTGGTAGTATTACTTCTGAAACGGCCGACCTCCAAAGAAGGACTCAAGGTTTCTCCAGTAAAACTACCACTTCAGAGTTGTTTTCATGGTCATTGCTTTATATACTATTACTTCTGAGGACTACTTGGTCTACTGTTCTGGATTTCATTTATGATAGTTTATCAACTGCGTCTGTTTATCAAAAAGTTGATTTGTGGAATTGAGATTCGTCAAGTAGTTAGTTCAGGCATTACTATATGTTGTATTTTGGTACCAGAATTAAAAGTCAAGATCATGAAGAAGTTAAAAGACAGCTCCTTACAAATTGGATTTGCACTTAGCATAGCACTGATTACCATAACACTTGGAAGTTGCATCAAGAACCTTCCAGAGCCCAATTACACTGATTTCAGTCAACTCAGGGTTCCCACTGATTTCAATTATGAGACAGGTGATGAACTACTTGTTTCTATCACCGATTCATACGAGGGTGCAAAATATCAGATTTACAGCTACTCAACTGCAGACGAGGAGCCTGAAATCGTTGTTGTTGAGGAAGATACGATTATACAAATATCCAACTCGAATCAACTAATTACGCAAGGCTTGATTAGAGATGGGAGTTGGACAGCCCAGCTTACCTTACCGGGTCATCAAGACTATGTGTACCTACGGCGATATGCCGATGGAGCCTGGTCGGGTGAGGTGCTGGAGATAACGGGTACGACACTGGAATACCACCATCAAGGGATGAAGATGAAAAGTGGACAAACTGAGGAGCGCATCTATACGATGAACAATGAGAAAGACCTGGGCTATTTTTCCCTGACCGATTTCTCATTTACCGAGCTTGGGAGGATAAGCATTGGATCATCGGGCATCGCCATTAATAAAGCAGATAATCTACTATATATATGCAATAAAGCAAAGAAAGAATTATACAAGTATGACCTGAGCACCGGGGAGACTACCAAGATTATGAAACTCTCCGTTAACCACTACAACCTTGACTATCGAGCTGATGAAGGATTGTTGTATACCATGTATAAGAAACGAACTTATACTATTGATCCTTTTACGGGAAAATATGTATCCTCGTATTATACTCGAGGTCATAAGGAGAAAACAAATAGTGATATTGCTTTTGATCCGGATAACTACCTCTATTCGGTAGGCAAAGACCTGTATAAAGTAAAAATCACGGGTGAAAATAATACCTGCACGCTGGTTAAAAAAGGCCTGGGAAAGACATTTGGTGCGGCTGTCTATGCTTCAGATGGATACATCTACGCAGGGTTTAATAAAAATGTTTACAAAATTGATCCTGGCACTGGAGAAATCGAAGACCTGTTCGATATGCCTTACGATACGGATGACTTTGCCCTCATGGCTGCTGATGCTCAACAGTCAAATCCGGATGCAGATGCAGATGGTGTTCCGGATGATGCGGATGACTATCCCAACGATGCTGAACGCGCCTATAATACCTGGTACCCGGGTCAAAATAGCTTCGGATCATTGGCCTACGAAGACTTATGGCCTTCACGGGGTGATTATGATTTTAACGATTTGGTGATTGACTATAAATTCAAACAAATCAAGAACGCAGATAATGAAATTATAGCCATTGGAGCTAGGTTTAAAGTTCGGGCAATCGGTGGAAGTAAAGCCAATGGTTTCGGATTTCAATTAGACATTACACCAAATCAGGTATCTGAGTTGATCTCAGATTATACTGTGAGTGCAGGGGATTTGTCTTTTGACGACAATGGTCTAGAGAGCAATCAGGAGAAAGCCACGGTGATCGTTTTCGGGGATGGATTCAACTTACTTCCTCATCCGGGAACAGGAAGTGGTGTGAATACAAATGTTGCCAACAGTTTCGTTCAACCTGTTACCGTTTACCTCGAAGTACTATTTACTAGCGCAGTGAGCGAAGACGATTTAGGCAGTGCTCCGTATAATGCCTTTATTTTCAGAACCGCTGACCGTGGCAGAGAAATTCACCTACCTGGATACGCACCGACGGACATGGTCAATGAGTCGTATTTTGGAACTGAGAATGACGCAACGAATCTCGGTGCAGGCTATTATTATAAAACACAGCTAGGACATCCCTGGGGTATGAATCTTCCCATCAGCTTTACCTATCCACTCGAAAAAGTGAGCATCCTGGAAGGCTATTTGCGCTTTGG
>CAYUGX010000039.1:0-4676 GCA_964444375.1 uncultured Porphyromonadaceae bacterium
CCCTTCCAGGAAAAATTCACAGCCGGTGCGAATGCTTACCTGAGCATTCATAAAGAAGAGAGTTTGCGATTTGGCATTCCCATTCAACTGTTGTTTAGGCATCGAGGTGGGCAAATTGATGCATCAAATATGCCTGCCGACACAAAAAGTAACCAATCGATCGGCATGCAACTCGATTGGTTTCCCAGACAGAACAATGTGATCAATTCAATTAGCTTTGAGCACAACATACTGCTATTCAATGAAGTTAATCCTGGTGGACACCTCCAAATCACCCACGGACAAGGGATGTATACCTTGCTTGACCTTGAATCACGATTCGGGTGGTTGCAATTGGGATTTTGGCAAGGCTATGATTATTATGCCCCTCATGGTCAGGCGCTTTTTCTATCCACCTCTGAAATTGACGACGCTCGCTATACAGCTGAACGGAACATGTTGACCATAAAATATCAATTTGACTATCGATTGACCAGCTTTATGAATATCGCCTTCAGGATAGAACCCTATTATCATTTCTATACCAATCGGATGGATCATCATTGGAGCCTTCATCTGGTTTTAGATAAGGACTTTTTCTTACGGGATGCAAGAGACTTTAGGAGATAGAGATGAGCGGTGAGTCGGAGCGAAGCGGAGATCCCGATTTATCGGGAAGGCGATAGACGAATTAGGTTAGAAGGATGAAATTCGATAGTTATAGATAAGCATGTTTGAGGAAATTCGAGATAGTGGATTTTTTATTCGCGATGTGTTGGAGGTGGCTCCTGAGTTGATTGGGCAATATTTGGTGCGAAGGTTTGAAGATGGCCGTTTGGTCAGGTCGCAGATTACCGATCTCGAGATCTATCGTGGCTCATCCGATCTTGCCTGTCATGCGTCAAAGGGGCGAACTGTTCGTACTGAAATTATGTATCATGCGGGCGGGCATGTATACATGTACTTGATTTATGGCATGTACTGGATGTTGAATATCGTTTGCGGATCGGTAGATCAACCCCAAGCCATTCTGATTAGAGGTATACCTGGACATGACGGCCCTGGTAAGCTGACTCGCTTTCTGGAATTGGATAAGCAATTTTATGGTGAAAACTTATGTGAATCTAAGAGAATTTGGATTGAATCTGACAGATCTGTCAAGCACTTTCAAAGCCAACCGCGAATCGGAATTGACTACGCGGGAAAATATTGGGCTGCCAAGCCCTGGAATTATATGCTCATTCAGTAAGCAATCCTCAATACAGGATGCGATCGTTTAGATTCAACCAGGCCTCAAATTCGGCACCCGCTTGTGTCAATCGCATTTGTTTCATTGGGACGCTTCGCTCATGAATGTCTTTTTCCATATCCGCGTAAAAAGCTGCATCACCAAACCCCGCAGCTTCGGCATCAAATCGGGTGCTGGCAAAGACCACCCGATTCATTCCGGCCCAATAGACTGCCCCAAGACACATCGGACAGGGTTCACAGGATGAGTACAGGGTACAATCAGATAACTGATGGCTTTGCAACTTTTCACAAGCCATTCGTATCGCAATCACCTCGGCATGGGCAGTTGGATCATGCTGGGCAGTTACCCGGTTTACTCCCTGTGCTATCAGTTGCTGGTCTTTCACTATCACAGCACCAAAGGGACCTCCCCCGTTTGAAACGTTTTCACGGGCCAACTCAATAGCTTGCCTTACCCATTTTTCGTCTTTGGGATTATAACTCTTTTTCATCGGGAACTAAAAATAAAAATAAGGGATAGAAAAAGGCAAATAGGGCTACTCCTGCCTGTGTCTCTAATGTGTCTTCATTAAACATCGAGATACAGGCTACCAGAAAAAAGAGCAAAAAGAGATACTGACGGAATCGCTTAAGCAGTAATCCCGGCAGTATTATCGCACAAGCACAGATCACAAATCCGATTATCCCCAGGGCCACCCCAAAAGTTAGCCATTGGTTATGGGCTCGTAAACGCCATTCGGGATCCAGTTGGCTTTTCAGTTGAGCATATTTTTGATCAAATGCGATAGGAACATCTCCTGTTCCAACACCAAACCATGGATGATCGATAAAAATGGCCCAGGCTGTTTTTAGGTACTCCATCCGCTGGGTCATTGAGTGTCCACTCGGATTACCCCCTTTGCGATATACATCAATCTGCCAAATGAGTTCATACACACGGGTACTTATTGAATATCCCGATTTGTATCTCACATTGGCGTAGCCGGATTCAATCAGTCTTACATCCACAGTATCCAACTGGCTAACCCCATACCCATCTTTTCTGAGACCTTTGGATGCCAGGTAGCGCATCAGTGTGTATTTCAATTGATGACCGCGATCATCTTCTCCCCAGTATGCATAATCGCTAAGTTTCTTCCACCCTTCTTGCAATTCCGGTTCACACAAATAAATTCCAACATAATGCCCATTTTCCAGATGGTAGTTCGTTGAATCGTGCCAGTAGGGATTCCCATTGATGGTCTGTTCGTCCAAATTATCCCGGTCATCCAGTAGGGTATAAAATGAAGAAAACTGTGCATTGATATAGCTCGAAATCAATACTGGAATGGTTACAACAGCCACAAGTGTAAACCAACGAACTAACTGATTGGTGTGATAAATAATCCACCTTAGACTTAAAAATACTCCCACAATACAGGCGACAACAATTCCGGTCATGGCTTTGCTGGCCACCAGAAAAACCAGGAAGTAGACAATTCCAGCCCCATAGACAAATTTTTCAAGTCTTGTACTGTTTGGGCGGAGGAAATAAAAGCTGAGAATAAAAATTGCTAGATCCACCAACAAGGCAAAGCGAATATGCGAAATAAACAGTGAGGCATCTCTAAAGTTGCTTGATACCGCTGGGATCCATTCAAGAATCCCTCCCAATGTGACCAGACTGCTCGCAAAAACAGCCGCAGCAAAAAACAATAAAATGAGTTTTACTTCTTTAGCGCTTAGTTGCTCAGAACTGGCAAAAATGATGGGTATCAACAACAATGGCACTTTAATCTTTAGATCGTGAAATCCATAGTCGTAGTTTGTGGTGAACAACATGCCAGCTACATGAGCCAAATACAGCAACAACAGCACCCATAATGCATAGTTGGATCGCAAGCGCTGCCATTTTAGAGCAAAATCACCCCGGATCACCCAGTGTATGGCAATCAGGAACTGCATCAGGCTGGCCATGTATTTTGAAGTCGGCAAAAAAACTGCGAACAAAAGCAGCAGAAAAATAAAAATGCTGTGATGCCAGGCTGCTTTCCCTTTTATCCGATCAGTTAGTAAACTCATCATTACACAAAGGTAGGTTTTCCACAGCTTCTTATTGAAAAGTTCCGGGATAAAGGGGTAAAAGGCTTTTGTAAAGCCCTTAATTTGCACCATATACAATGTTAGACGTAGGTATTTTAGCCGAAGAACCCATCTGGGAAGAGTATTTATCTGCATTTTCCCGCAATGCACCCTTTCGCATTAGTGGGCAATACTCGAGTCGTGATTTGGTAGTAAGCGAACACCAGGCCAATCCGATTGAAGCCGATGTGCTCTGGATTCCCAAGCAGCAAGATCATGTGATGACCGCAGCTATTCAGTCTTTGCGTCAATCGCGTCACGTCTTACTGGGTTTTCCGGTTGTCGACTTTCAGAATGAGGTTGGGAAGCTCGTTCAACTGGCCCGTGAAGCCCATGTGGATGTGCAAGTGGGTCACCATGATCGCTTTCATCCCGCGTTCAGGGCCGTGCAAGACATGCTCATAAAACCTCAATTGATCAGAATTGAGCACGAGACTGCCATCAGTGATGGCAGACATGCCTCGCAATTTCTGATGCAAAGCCTGCTCTATGATGTAGATGCTGTTTTGGCACTTATCACAGAACCCCTCAAAAAGATACGCACCCACATGTCGCAGGTGAATTTACCATTCGGCAAAGTGCTGAATGTACGCTTAGAATTTCACAATGGTTCGGTTGCTAGTATTCACCTCAGCAACATGCACAAAGAACGCCTAAGAACCATCGCAGTGATTGGCCACCACAATGAATTCTATATTGATCTGGTCAGAGGTGAATCTTTTGTCACGACATTTGATAAGCAAGTAGCAAAACAATCGCAGCTATGGCCGGTCAATGGCCTGCTGGGATTTCAAGATGGCGATCAAATCGATGAAGAGGCCCTGACGCGTGAATGTGTTTCGTATTTCTATCAGAAAGAAAAGAACGCCAAACCCCTGGCCAACATCGAAGAAGGCTTTGAGGCTCTTCAAATCACCCAGGAAATCATGCATAAGCTTGAATTGAGCCTTTAGGACTGGGTGAAAAATCTTTCAACAGCTTATCAACATTTTCCCGCGCTATTACCTTGGGATATACAAAATTAATTGTATTTTTGCACTCCAATTTGGTGAGGGCAAGCTTTGGGCTTTGCTTTCAGGGGTTTAGAAATCCCAACTAGTACGAAAATATTTAAATCGGTTACAGTGGATACATTAAGCTACAAAACCATTTCGGCGAATAAGGCAACCGTAAATAAAGAATGGGTCGTTGTTGATGCAACTGACATGCCATTAGGACGTTTGTCATCAGAAATTGCAAAAATGCTCAGAGGAAAGCATAAGCCGAATTTCACTCCACACGTAGACTGTGGAGACAACATCATTGTCTTACATGCAGAGAAGGTA